>JAEUQN010000120.1 GCA_016789725.1 Blastocatellia bacterium
ACGGGCGCGGTGATTTTGCCATTTTCGATCAGATAGGCTTCGGAACAACTGAAAGTGAAATCGCCTTTTGTGATGTCCACCTGTCCGCCAGTAAAGCCTTTGGCAAAGATGCCTTTGTTCACGGATTTCAAAATTTCTTCGGGCGAATACTTGCCTGCGCGGAGGTAGGTGTTGGTCATGCGCGGCATCGGGGCGAAGTTGTAAGCCTGCCGCCGACCATTGCCGGTGTTCTTGACGCCGAGTTGTTTGGCACTGATGCGGTCATTCATATAACCGCGCAGGGTACCGTTTTCGATCAGCACGGTTGACGTCGGTGGATTGCCTTCGTCATCCACGTTGATTGAGCCACGCATATTCGGGAACAAGCCTTCGTCCACGACGGTGCATTGATCGGACGCAACTTTTTGGCCGATGCGGTCGGAGAAATTCGACAGCTTCTTGTAATTGAAATCGGCTTCAAGGCCGTGTCCAACGGCTTCGTGCAGCAACACCGCACTTTCGGAATTGCCCAGCACAACACTTTGCATACCGGCTTCGACTTCCTGAGCGTCAAGGTTCAGTACCGCCAGGCGCGCGGCATCTTTTGCAATCTCGGCAGCTTTGCGATGCTTATTGAAATATTCCAGACCGATGCGCCCGCCCCCCGCGTTGTAGCCACTCTCACGCTTCGTACCGTCTTCGGCAAAGCAGATCGTTTGGAACATAAACATCGGCTGCGAATCCTGCCACGCAATGCCGTCGCTATTGGCGTAAGCGAGGTGTTTGATTTCATCGTTGAAGCCCACGTTCACGCGAATAATTTTTGAGCTATAAGCTTTTGCCGCGTCATTGGCTTCTTTGATGAAGGTCAGCTTTTTGGTCAGCTCAGCGGTCGTGGCCAGTTCCGCGATGGGATAAAGGTTTTTGGTTTTCAGATCGCTGACGCCAATGGATTTCACTTTGGCCGATTTGTCTGCGGCAATCGCGGCTGCGCTGACTGCGGCTTCGAGCATCGCGGGCATCGTCAAATCCTCTGAGAAAGCGAAGCCGACCTGCTCGCCTTTAATGGCGCGAATGCCAACACCTTGCACAATGCCGCGCCGCGCAGATTTGACTTGATCCTCTTCAAACGAAAGGTTTGACGTCACGCGATATTCAAAAAACACGTCAGCAAATTCTGCCCCTTTGGCTAAAGCCGCCAGGAGCAATTTGTCTATCTCCGCTTTGGTCACGTGAAAGTATGTTTCAAGAATCGGCGTCGCTTTCGCGGCTTCGCCTGCAATCACATTGTTCAGCCAGGCGTCACTGACTGTCAGCGCGGCCAATGACGCTGAGCTAGTGTAAAGAAAGTCTCTGCGTTTCATAAAGGGTTCCTTTCAATCACGTAGTAATGAATTTATTCGTTTGAATTCGGGTGTGTATCTGGCGTGGACAAGCGAATGAATTCCGCTACTACGTGTCCAATTACTTCCCAGCCCATGCCAGCCCATCGGGCACGTTGCCGGGTTCAATTTTGGTAATGACACTCAGTTCTTCTAAGTTGATGACGACTACACGGCCCGCGCCCGATGTAGCAACGTACGCGCGTTTGCCGTCGGGTTGCACGAGGATTCCGACTGGGGCTTCGCCGACGGAAATGCGTTTGAGTTCTTTTCGGGTAGCAGCTTCCAACACAAGCAATTCCCCGCTCTTCGGGTCGGAGACCAGTACGCGTTTTCCATCCGGCGTGAACTTCAGACGAATCGGCATCTGACCACCTTTGATCGTTTCTTTGACTTTGTTTGTAACGGTGTCAAGGATGGAAATGTTCCCGTCGCCGTTGTGACCAACCCAAAGTTCTTTGCCATCGGGCGATAAATCCAATCCTTCAGGCATGGGGCCAACGCTGATTTGTGTAATGGTGGAAGGGGCTTTGGAGAAGTCGAACGCGGTGACGGTGTTGGAGCGAATGTTCGCCGTATAAATTTTCTTCTCGGCAGACATCACCAACATGTGTGTCGCCTCCTGTCCGGTGCCCATGACAAAATCCACTTTATCGGTGGCTGGATCATAGCGGGCGATGGCGCGATTCACTTCGCAAGTGAAATATATTTTGCCGCCGTTCTCGATGATTCCATGAGGCCGTTTTAGCGCCCCCAGATCAACGCGGCGGAGTTCTTTTTTCGCAATCAAATCAATCACAGAAAGCGAATTGCCAAGCGATTGTGCAGTTCCATAATTGGCAACGAAGGCCCATTTTCCATCGGCAGAAGTGATGACTTCGTGCGGGCCTTCACCTGTTGGAATCGTGGCAACAACCTTGAAATTGGTGGGATCAACTATCGCCAACGTATTGTCGGCTTTGTTAAGAACTAATAAATAGCTATCGCTCGCGGCGAGGCAGGGCGTGCTGAGCAAAAGCAGGACCAGGCCCAGAAATCTGGGGATCATAGTGTCTCTCCCGAAAATCAATGCACTGCCGCCGTAGATTTTTGTTCGGGCTTCCTGGCAGTTGCAGCGGTAATTTTAGTATTGACACTCTCTTGATCTCCGATCCCCACGCGATTGACGTCCCAGCTTATCTTGAATTCATCTGTTTTCAATTTGCCGTTCCGAAAATCGGTGCGCGCAAATTGTAACTCCGCCATTTTAATTGTCCACCCCACCGGAGAAATAATTGTGTGACTGCGCGCGACGTATTGCTGCCGTTCGGGCAAGCGGAGTTCTTTGCGAATGGTGTTTACATAGCGTTCGCAATCGCCCACCTCTTCCCATTCATTCACGCTGTCGTGCAATTTGCGGACGCCATGCACCAACTCATGCAAAATTGTCATTCCCAAATCAAAAGAAGCGAGGACTTCTCTTGGCCCCATCAATTTGCCAAAATCTGAGAAATCAATCCGAATCGGCAGATGCTCAACACGCGCCTTGGTCCGCATATTATGGTATTGCGTGCTTTTGCCAAGGTTGGCAAAAACAACCTTTGAGGAATTGGGGTGATGTTCCAACAACAGTTGCGAAGGTGAATCAACGGCATCCATTAACAAATGCCTCGCAGTCGCCGAACCACCAACGAAATTCGTTCGATCCCCTAAGATCAAAAAACCATTGGCATCGAACCCCATTTCCTGAAACCCGGTCTTCTCCGCCAAGCCCTCCAACACTTGCTTCAATTGTTTTTCCTTCAGGCGATGTCGGTCGGTGCTATTACGAACGCCCCCGGAATAAGTGAGCGGGTCGCTTTGCAAATTAGTCTCCGCGTAGACGCTAACGAACAGGTTCAGTAAAAAACCAACGACCAGCAAGGATCGGATTGCAGCAGCTCGTTTCATAAAATACCTCCAGGAAAAAGTGCCCTTTGCAGGGCCAGAGTTTGGGTCCTCCAGCTTGACTGGGCGAAAGGTAGAAGAAGAGCTGTGTTGAAGTCCTGTAGTTTGCTTTAAGGAATGATTATGAAGTTCTGAAGAGTGGTTGAAGAGCTTGATTTAGCAGGCATTTTGACGATTTTCACGACGACAGAAACAAAGCACCAAAAACTATGCAGGAAGCAAGAACTTTTCGATTTCCGCCAGCGTAGAACCGGGATTGGATTGTCGCATTCTGGCAATGATTCCGGTCATATTTGCCACGGCAAAACTAATGCCGTTGAGGTTCTGCTCCGGCGTGACACCAGGAATCGAGCGAGGATAACCCGACGCTAAAAAAACAGGTCTCGCTCCATCAGTTTTTGAGCGAAAAGTTTCGCGCGGACAATCCCAATCCAATTCGACTGCCAGCACTCCAGGCAAGCATCCGGGCAATAATAATTGCCCCGCTGTTTCGTGCGCGGCGACGATAATCACATTGTGCTCTGTGGCGCGCGCGACGATGCGCTCAAATTCTTCAAAATAAGATTGATTGAACGTGCCAAGGCTCAGATTAATGACATCCATCTCGTTCTCAATGGCCCATTCTAACGCGCGCAGAATTGTTTTCGCATTGGTGCGCAGAGTCTGATCAAAAACCTTCACCGCAAACAACAAGGCCTGCGGCGCTTTTTCCCGAATCGCACCCGCAACGGCGGTTCCGTGTCCCACATAATCCAAATAGTTTTCACTCATCCCATTCGTCTTGAATCCGATGCCGCCGGCCACGCCGCCCACGTGCGGATGCGAGGGGTTGACACCGCTGTCAATGATGGCGACGCGCACACCTTGTCCGGTAAATTCTGAAAACATAATGATTCAAGCGACGCTAAACATCGTGGCGAGCGCGCCGTTGTGTTTGAGCAATTCCTGCGGCGTGCCAATTTGCGAGACCTTCCCGCGTTCCAAGACAATCACCAAATCCGCGATCTCAACCAATGACATGCGATGCGTAATGATGATTGCAGTGCGGCCTTTGAGCAAAGTGGACAGCGTCGTCGTCAGGCTTTGTTCGGTGAGCGGGTCAAGCGCCGAAGTCGGCTCATCCAAAACAATCACGGAAGGTTGCCGTAACAGCGCGCGCGCAATGGCAATTCGTTGCCGCTCCCCCGCCGAAAGTGTCAGGCCGCGCTCGCCCACCTGCGTTGCATAACCATCCGGCAAGCCTTCGATAAAATCGTGAATCGCGGCAGCCTGGGCGGCGGCAATGATGTCTTCGGGCAAAGCTTCGGGGCGCGCGTAAGCAATGTTTTCGGCAATGCTGGCATTGAGCAAAAATGGCACTTGGTCAACCAGCGCCACGGTGCGACGCAAATCGTGCAAGCGCAACGCGCGCGCGTCGTGCCCGTCCAATCGGACCGTGCCGACTTCGGGATCGTAAAACCGCAACAGTAAATCAGCGATGGTGGATTTCCCAGCCCCGCTCGGCCCCACAATCGCGCATATTTTTCCGGCAGGAATCTGAAATGAAACCTCATCCAAAACCAGATTGTCGCGGTCGTGGCGAAAAATAACGCCCTCAAATTCGATGCTTTCCTGCACAGCTTCAAGCGGCTTGGCATTCGTTGACTCTCGCACATCAACCGGCGTGTCCAGCAATTCAAACACGCGCCGCAGCGACACACGCGCCGTCATCAAATTGGTATACAAACCAAAACAACTTTGCACTGGCGTCAGCAATCGCAGGTGATACGCCATAAACGCAACCAATGCGCCAATCGTCATCGCCCCTTCAATCACGAGCTTCCCACCAAATAAAAACACCGCCGCCGTCGAAAGCGTCAGAATTGTTCCCGGCAATGCGCCCGAAAAAAATGACGTCAGTTGCATTGACAACATCGCATCAATAAAGCTGCGATTGCGCGCCCGAAAGCGATTCACCTCGCGCGCTTCTGCGGTTGACGTCACGACAAGCCGCATCCCGATCAGCGTTTCAATCAGGAAGCTGCCAATCTCGGCGCTGCGTTCGCGCATCTGTTTAATCTGATCGGATAAGCGATTTTGAAAGCGACGTAAAACAACGACAGCCATCGGAACCAACGCGATGCTCAACAAAAACAGTCGCCAGTTCAACCAAACCATAATCGCCACGCTGCCCAGCAGAAACACGATATTTCCTACCAGCGCGAGCAATGTATCCGCCGCAACGCGCTGAATTTCGGCAACATCGTTGTTAATGCGCGACACAATGTCACCCAATTTGGTGCGCGCCAAAAAACGCGGCGAGAGCTTTTGCAAATGCTCGTAGACCGCCAGCCGCATCTCAAACAAGACATCGGCAGACACCGCTGTGTATTGATATGAGGCAAGAATGCTCAAGACAAAGCCAATTACCGTCACGATCACCATTAACGCCGCGACCAACACCAGCGCCTGCCAATTGCGGCGCAGCAACGCATCGTCAATTAAGAGCTTGGCAATATAAGGTTGAGCTAAACTAAGAATGGTCGAGAACAGGCTGATGAACAGCACCAAAAGTAATCGCCGCCAATACGGCACAACATAAACCAGCGCGCGGCGATAGTCTTTGATCATTGGGAGCTTCGAGTTTTGAGTTTCGGGGTGCGACTGACCAATCACCAGTCACCGGCCACCGCCTAATCCACCTTGTAATAGCACATATAGCCCGCCGCGCAATGTTCCGGCGCTTCGCGCAGGGATTTGGCGCGTTCGATGACGTGCAATTTCGGCATTCCAGCGCGCGTTCGATTCACGATGTCGCGCACCATTTTCACACTCGCCAGTTTCTTAAAGGGCGAAGCCTCGCGCCCGACAATTTTCAACGAAGAGACTCCCAATCGCTGAAAGTCCGGGATCGCACACAAACCACACGGCCCATACGGCAAACCTTTCGCTGTCACGCCGCAACCATTGCCGTTCACATACCAAACCCACTGGCGGTAATCGGTCAGGTTGCGCCGCAGCCAGTTTTGACGACGCGTGGTGAAGCGCGCTCCAGCCCACTCAAATTTCGTTTCCATTTCGGACAAGCTCGTACAAAACGCGCCGACCGTGTGGTGATGCGTGGTTGAGCAAAAGCCCTCTTCAAACGCGCAGCCGTCATTGAGCATAAACACTTCGATCTCAACTTCATCGCGCACGTCATTCGTGATCGCCCCGATTTCGTTGATCGTCAGGCTACGCGGCAAAACGATGCGCGAAGGGTTGAAGTTGAGCAGAAAACGAACCGCTTCTGTGTTCAGCGTCGCGGCCACTGAACTAACGTGCAACGCAGCGGTGAGTCGGGCTTCGCTCAAGCGCAACAGCAGATTGATGTCCGTCACAATAAGTGCGTCTACGCCAACTTCTTCAGAAAGTTTGTGCGCGAGTTCGAGCACCAGCGGCAATTGCTCAGCCGTATACGATGGAGCGTTGAGAGTAATAAAGACGGGGAGTTGAAGACGGTGCGCGTCGTCAACCAATCGTTTGAGATCGGCATAGCTATCCAGGCTGCCGCCCACAGGGCTGCGCCGATTCAGCCAGATCGCACCCGTGTATTTTTGCATCCACTCGCGCGGAACGATGCCGCAATACAATTCCTCCGCGCCCGCCGCCGCGAGCATTTCGAGTTCATCGTGCGAGGCGATGGGAGCCAATACTTTCATCACGCTTCTTTCATTGGCAGCCTTGGCTGAAAAACCAACCGAGCAATTGGTCCGCTCTGAGCCTGCATAAATAAAGTGCGCAGCATCGCTTCGGTGTGCGCGTAAAAATAGCTGTTGCCCTTGAGATAAAACTTCTGATCGCGGTTGCCGAACGGCGAATTCGTGTAGGCGTATGCAAGCAGGTGCGACTGGCATTCATGCCGACACGGTGCGCCGGGCTGAAACTTTTCGGACGGATGATGATGCAATCCGGCAGCCATACAAACGCGGCTCGTGCTGATGAAACCAAACGGAAAGTAGGCGCTGAGTTGCAGACCGTGCGCCGCAAAACTGACATCGTTTCCCTGCGGCAGGTTGTCCATTTCAACCATCTGTACACCGAAGCGTGTGAGCAAGCGCGTATAACTTTCGCAATCCAGATTTGAGCGTTGTAGCGCCGTGATCGCTGCGGTTGGCGCAGGCGCAGTCGCATACATCGTCGTCACACGCGGGTCGCGCAACGATTTGTTCAGCAAGCGACCTTGCACCGGAATCAATGTCGGGAATTCGCGGCGCAGCAGATTCAAGACGCCCCAGTCATTGAAAACGACTTCGGCATTGTGCGACGCAAGAAGCGCAAATAAAGGTCGCAACGCTTGCAGCCCTTCGTTCGTAACATACGGCGTCAAAAAGGTGAAGGACAGATTCTGCGCTTGTGCGGCGTCGAGTGCGGCTTGCAATGCTTTTAGAGAAGGAATCAGGTGTTCACAAAATTCATTGCCAAAGTAACAACGCGTAAATTCGATTTCGCCAAATTGTTCGGCAATTAGTTGCGTGGTCAGGTGTAAATAAGGCTGGATGGTGGCGCTCTTCTCAAAGGTAGCGATGCGGGAGAGAGAGAACTCTCCGCGCAAATCCTCTGCTCTGCCGATGTGAAGACACCACGTTGGATTCATGTTTGTTCACTGTCCTCGCACCACCAACAATTGCGTCGTCGCATCGCCATCGAAGGTGATGACGCGCTGTTGCTTGAACGTTGCGGCATCATACACTTCAATCGTCGGGCCTGCGCCGTAGATGTACAGTTGCTTTCCGTCATTGGAAAGCGCGAAGAAAAACCGCGAACGAGTTTCGATTTCCTGTTTGCGAACGAGTCTGCGCGAAGGAATATCAAAGACCCAAAACTCCGTGCGGCGCGTCGGCTCAACGCGGCTGCCGCCAAGAAACGCTACGGTGTAACCAGTCTTGCGATCCGGCGTCAAGCGCAGCCCGGTCATTCCGGTCACGGCTGGCCCAATGGGCGTGAAATCCAAATTCCGCGTCGTCAAATCCAACCGCGCAATTCCGAAGATCGGACGCCGGATGACTTGATCGGTCGCATTGAACAACGAAGTCACAATGCCTGGCTCTTCGTTCGGATCATCGCCGCCGCCAATCCGCATAGGAAAGCCGCCCGGATGCGGTGGCTTCGACAATTCGATCTTGTCTACTTGTTTGAAATCCTGAAGGTCAAAGATCAACACGTCCTCTTTAAAAACGTACAGAAGCTTGCCATCCGGTGACACTCGATAGCCCGCATTGAATCCAAATGGGGTGTCGTGTTCTTTGGGAAAGTCAAAGGTTTTCGTGATCTTTTTCTGGGCCAGATCAATCGCCACAAACTTGGGCTTGGCAACCTCAAAGCGATCTATTTTTTTGATGACGGTCGAGACCGTGCCGTAGAGTATCTGATCGGTGGGATCGGGTGCCAGGCCTTGCCTGCGCACAATGCTCTCGCCATCGTTGAGCGTGAACGAATTGATGACTTTGCGCGTGGCGAGATCAATCACTTCAATCCCATTATTCCAGGTCGTCACATACATCTTCTTCTTGTCATAAGACAACGACAGTTCTTGCGGCGTGCCGGTTTGCAACTGGATGCGATCCACGACTTTGCCCTGCGCTTCGTCAATCACCAAAACCACACGCGGCCAAGCGCCGATATAAAGCATCCCGCCTTTGGATTGGGCAAATACGCTTGGAACCGCGAAGAACACAAAGAGCACGAAGAAAAAAAGAGAAATGTATTTCATCGGAAAATCCTTCTGATGGGTACGCCTGCGCCTTCGAAGGCCGCCGCTCTTGCCCGGCACGCGCGTCACACGCATGTGAAAACCGCCACACACAATCACGGAAACACGAGATCAATATTGCGCCAGTCTTTCGTTGCGCTCGCGCATTTGCTGGTCCAATCGGGATAGTTGTTCAGATGATCCGGCACCTGCGCAGGCCAGTAGCAACTAATGTAGCAATCGTACAAATCACGTTCGACTGGTTGACAGAGGCCCGCCGTGCCACCCGTAACATCCACTTCCCAGCCGGGCGAAAATACGAGCGAGCATCCCATCGGATAATGCGGGCGTTGTTGCGGTGGCCCTTGCTGCAAGGCGAACACATCGCCTTCTTCGGCAGCAATATACTCTTCGACGCGCTTGGCTTTACGATTGATAGCCTTGAGGTGATTCATTGCAATTACCTTTCGTCAAAATGCTCCAGAAACTTCGGATTTTTCACGGCAATCTCGCCGTAAACTTTCAGACAAACATCCGTCCAGCCGCGAATCCAATCGCAATAATGCAGATTCGCGTGACCGGTGTCGCCGTAGCGAACATACGCTTCGTGATAACAGCCGCCTGAACAAACAGGCCGCGCCCAACAGGTATGACATTCGGGTTTGCGATTGATGTGACCACGTTCGAGGAAATCGCTTTGCACATCTCGATCAATGCCCGTCGCAATGTTGCCGAGTTTATGGGTGTCGGAATCCACAAACCGATGACAGGGCGCGATGTCGCCCGATGGCGCAACGCCGAGCAGACCTAATCCTGCGCCGCACGGATGCGCTTTGCTGAGGCCCGCGTGCAATTCCTGCAACGTGTCTTTGACGTTGGAAAAGCCGTGCATTTCATCGCGCAACGCAAATTCCAAATACTCCTGCGCTAACTCGGTGAATTGTTCGAGCACCGTATTCAAGCCGTTGCTGCCGAGGGCATATAAGCGCACAGGCGATGTCGTGACAGGCGCGAAGCCGACTTCGTGAAAACCGAGTTCGTCTTTCAAGTGCCGATAGATCGCTTTGACATCCACAACCTGCGACGTCAGTGTGACGCGCGCACCGATGGGTCGGGTTTTGTGTTTCGCTAACAATTCTTTGACGCGCGGCGCGATCATTTCGTAGCTGCCTTGCCCGTTGGAAAACACGCGCAATTGGTCGTTCAATTCCTTCGGCCCGTCAATGCTGATCGTGATGCCGACGTGTTGCTCGGCCAAGTATTCAATTACAGGCGGCGTGAGCAGTGTCGCATTCGTCGTCAGGCTGAAGTCAATGTATTTGCCTTCGGCGTGCGCGCGAGTGCGAGCATATTCAATTGTGGATTGCACAACTTTGAAATTCATCAACGTCTCGCCACCGAAGAACGTCAAATGAATCGCGCGTCGTCCCGGCGAATTCGCCAGCAGAAATTCTACTGCCGCGTGCGCCGTTTCTTCACTCATAAACTTCGGCTTGCCTTCGGGCGTAGCGACGCGGTCTTCGCCGAATTCATAACAATATTTGCACGACAAATTGCATTGATTCGTGACGTTCAGCACCAGCGATTGCAGCGGAAACGGCATCGGCGCTTTTTGGACTTCGGTCGGAAAGCCGTTGCCATTGGCGATGGCGTGCGATTGATACAATTCGTCAATCGCTTCTTCAGCCTCGCTGCGAGCAACGCCCTGTGCAATCAGTTCCGCGACCAATGATTCACGCGTGCGCTCGGCGGCGGAGAGATGTTTGATGACGGACGATGAAACTTCATCCAAAGCGAAGATCGCGCCGCTTGGCACGAGATAGAGGAACTCTTGATCGGCGCTTGCAAAAGAATGAAATTCGCCCAACCGATAACCACTCATCGTGCTACCTCCGGTTGATCCCATTTGACGTAAAGCGGAACCGTGACGACAAAATACGAGCGTGCGGTTAATGGCTTTGCATCTCTGGCATCAGCGGTTTTATACGAAGCCACAACCCAGACTTCGCCGTAGTTATTGCGCTCGAATTTGCGTTTCAGATTCGGGCCTTCGATGTTCGGCGTGAAGAACCCCGTGCGGCTCAAGGTGCCGATGTATTCGCGGTCGTCATCATCATAAAGCGATGGAAACTCTTCCATTGCCCATTCGACATCCACCATGCCGAGATTCAAATCATCGGGCGTTTGCGGTTTGTTGTCTGCGCCGCGATTCCACGCGATGGCCTCGAATTGCGTGTAGCCTTTGGGAAACCTTACGCCGCCCAAACGCGCCAGAGCTTTGTCCGGCGTCACTTTGATGTAGTCCACTTTGTCGTAAATGGTAATCGCGCCCGAAGCAAAGGTACGGCGAACGGCGATGTCACGTTTGCCAACGGCAGCGTTGGCGGCCACATCAATTTCAATGGTGGCCTGCTCGCTCGTGGCGTTGATAATGCGATTAACTTTGATGCCAGGGCCAAAATCCAAATCGTCGTTTTTCAAATCGGTCGGTAAATTCGCACCGAAGAGTTTCAGTTGCACGGCGCTCGCAGGCGCTTTGATGGCGTTGTGATCTATGCCTAACACTAACGGCGCAGCATCCACGCGACGTAAGCTGACATCAAGGCCGAACTCTTCGTAATCCCCCCAGAACCAACGGCCTTCCATCTGTGACCAATCACGCGCAACAAACATCACCTCGCGCATTTCTGCGGGGTCAGTGGTGCTCGTTACAGCCGCGTTCGCGCCGTTCGTGCTGTTCCTTTTTTCGCCGAACGAACGCCCACGCCAACTGTAGCCGGCATAGACTAGACTGCGCCCGGTGCGCGTAATGGTCGTGCCGTCTTTGACAAAGTGCAATTTCGTTTTTGTAGTGAACTCGTCCTCTACGCTGGTCGGTTCAATCGTCACTTCGCCGTAGACACGTCCGCGCCCAACTTGCGATCCGGTGACGAGCCAGCGTCCGGTGATTTTCGGCGCTCGCAGATTCGCGCGCCACGCGTTCCATTCGGGCGTTTGCAACGGAAAGGTCTTCGCTAAAAATTCAACCGCGCGATCCGCCGGATGGCGCATATCCGTGCCGGGCGGTGGCGGTGGCGCATTGGGCGGCGACGGAAAGCGCCGAAAGCCCTGGAATTCGACCACCGGGAAATAGCCCACGTGCATGTTGATGAGCAAGTCCCATTCTTCTTTTGTGCGGCGCTGCGAAATAATGCGCCCGTAGCTGTGACAAATGATGCAGGCATTACGCACGCTTTCATCGGGAACGATTTCTTCAACGACGCGATGTTCCGCCTGATACATCGCGGGCTTCGCTTCTTCGGGTGCAAGGCCGTGATAGGTGCTCAAATATTTGACAATGGTGCGAGCTTCTTCCGGCGTGAGGCGCACGCCATTCAACCGCACCATCCGCTTGATTGCCTGTTGCCAGCCTTCAGGCGTCAGGCGTTCGTACGAAATTCGCGTGAGTCGGCCTTTGTCATCGCGCTTGTGGCACGACGAGCATTTGTCTACCACCAATTGATTGGTTACAGGAAGACCTTCGTCATTGGCGTCTTTGGGTTTTTCTGCCGGTTTATCCTGAGCCGCCGACTGGGTCTGCGTTTGCGCGCCAAACTCCAGCAGCAAGAACGTCAAGGGTAAAGCTAGAACAAAGAGGACTTTGAGAACTCGCATCGGACCCCCAATTAACAAAATCGTTGGTAGCTATTCGTGGCATTCAGTGTGAACGTACAGGCAGGTCAGAAAGTAAGACAGGCCATTGGGAATGTCAACGCGCAATGGCCTGCTTACAATTTGAGAAGAAGTTTTAGGTGATTTAGGAAAAGTTGCTAATCAGCACGACGTCGTTGATATAAAAGCCGCGCTCACACGCCAGCTTTTTGCCGTCCGGTGACCAGGCAAAACGGAAGATGCTATCGCTCTTAAAACTGGTCAGCGGTTTGGAGGGTGAGCCGTCCAACGGCTGGCCCCAAATATTGGAGACGCCATCACGTGTGTCTACATACGTGACCATCCGACCATCAGGACTCCAGTTGACAATATGAGGTTCGGGAATGCTTCTATCGAACATTTTGACCTGAGGCTCGCCTTCAAGTGGGACAACGGCCAGCTTCATCCGCTGTGACTGTCCGTCCAAATGCAAATGCGCCACCATCTTTCCATTGGGGGAAACAGCCGGACGAACAGACACCGTATCGGTCAGACGAACTGGCGCCCCACCTTCGGCGGGAACTTTCCAGAGCACAGGTTTTTCCTCATAAACCCCGTTGTAAACAATCCATTTCCCATCCGGCGAAAAGCTCGGCGAATTTTCCCATGCGCCGCTGGTCAATTGCTGCAATTGCGTGCCATCCGCATTCATCCGCCAAATGTTGTACCGCCCAGAGCGGTTCGATAAAAACGCAATAAAGCGTCCATCCGCAGACACTGTCGGCTGCCCTTCTAATGTATTGTCCACCGTCAGTTGTTTCTGATTGCTTCCATCCGGGTTCATCATCCATAAATCAGCATTGCCGCTGGCGCGTGATCCATAAATCAGCTTGCCATCCGGCAACCAGTTCAAGCCTAACTTTTCGCTGAAATTATCAATCCCCACGGACGCAGTTTGAATGGCTTGCTCGGTATTATTTTCCGGCACCAGCCACAGCCGCGAAACTTTTGTAGACTGAGTAGTGACAACCTTGCCCGTTTCAGCCGCAATGCTCAAACCACTGTAGTTAATAAGGTCATTCGTAACCCGACGCGGCTCGCCTGAGGGATACGGAATATACCAAATTTGATTCGCCATCGCCGCCGCAGACTGTTGCCAACCAATCGCCAGCAACCCGCGTCCATCTTTGCGCCAAACAACTTGTTTGAGAGTTCCCCACACCGTATCGCCAAGGCATTCTTCGACGCCGTCTTTCACGCGCACGCCCACCAGTCGCATGCTGGGGCCATTGGAACCGGTATTGCTGCTGGAGACAGCCAACAACTCGCCATCCGGCGACCACGACACACCATCCAACGAAAAGGCCTGCGGGGATTTTCGGGTCGCTAATTTTTGCTCGTTGCTGCCATCGGCATTGGCGATCAGAACGGAGGTTTCCATCGTCCCTGGATATTGCCGAACAAATGCAAAGCGATTGCCATCAGGAGCAAAGGTGATGGCGGTGTCTACGTCTTCGAGGATTTTTTGCGAAGTGCCGCCCAGAATCGGGATGCGATACAAAACACCCACGTGCTTGGGCAATTTATAAATGACGTAATACAAATAATTCCCATCCGGGGAAAAAGTCAGTCCCTGAAATGAGACTTCTGTCGGCGCTAAAATCTGCACATTACTCAAGGTTTCCGTTTGGCGAATCCACAAGCTTTGTTTGCCAAGATCATCAGCAATGTACGTCACATATTTGCCATCCGGCGAAATAGCAGGGGCAATCGCATGTCCAGTCGAAGTCAGTTTCGTGATCTGCACAGGCGCAGGCGCAGGCACCGATCCAGCGTAATTCCGGGTGAGCCAAACCCCACCGGCAATCAGCGAACTCAAAACCGCAACCCCCATCGTAAGCGCCCATCCCAAATTGATCAGGCGCAATTTGGTTCGCGGCAACGACGGTTGAGGAGGAGCAGCAGCAGAAGCAAATGAAGAAGAGAGTGGAGGAGAAACAAGGGCAGGCGAGGTGATCTGCGCTTTTAATGAAGGTTCCTTAAACGCCAGAGCGGGCGTTTCGAGAGAAAGATAATTTGTCGTGACAATATGGTTCCCCTGAGCTTGTAAAACCGGAGCAGGAACGCCCATTTCTTCCTGCACGGCGGCAATAAAACGATACCCCCGTTTCGGAATCGTTTCGATATACCGATGCTCCGAGTCGTCCCCCAACGCCTTGCGCAGTTGAAAAATATACTGTGCCAAACAGCTCTCTTCGACAAAACTGTCGGGCCAGATTTTGTTCATCAGCACATCTTTTTCCAAAATGCGCCCGCGATTTTCGACCAGCACCAAAAGTGTATCGAAGACTTTGGGCGGCAGTGAAACACTCTCTCCTTCCCGCAATAACTGGCGCTCAGCGACATCAACGGAATAATGACCAAAGGTGTAAATATGTTGGTTCGGGTTTTCCATGATTTCTGGGTTACGTGATGGTCTTTGCCTTTTTCGACAAAGGTCTGAATTTATATTTCTATCTTATGAAACAACTCTTGCAAGGCCGTAAGAGTTCAATTGTTAGGACGATTTTCAGAACGTATCTATTAACAAAAAAGTTCAGACGATTTTCTTCGGTTTTTCTTCGGTTTTCCAGATGAAATTTATTGCTCAAAGGTAAGTGACAAAAATCTTGTCGGGGTTTCAGAGCCAACCCAAGAAATCATATTCGATATGATTTCTCCTTGATTACAAATTATTTTTTATAACTTCCTGTTTAGTCCTCCCTTTTTCCGTCTCCCCCCCAATTCCATCCTTTTACGCTAAGGCATTGCCATTCCAACGAGTTGACACGAATCCAATCCGCCGAGGCACATCGCTTGCCCCTGATTGCCGTTTGGATGATGCCAATTGAAAACATCAACTCAACAGGTTTTCCCCTTCAAAGGAGTGTTATCGTGAAAAACAGACGGCAATTCCTGCAATTTGCAAGCTTGATTCTCTTGCTTCTTCCCACGGTTTATTCGGCCCTGGCCCAACAAACAACGGGCAACATTCGGGGCATCGTGAAAGACCCCACCGGAGCCATTGTGCCCGGTGCCAAAATCATCCTCACAGACCGTAAAACCAGTATCACAGTCACGGCTGAATCCAGTGGAGATGGAGAGTTCAGATTCAACAATCTTCTGGCCGGTGATTACCAGATGAGCGTTGAAGCGGCCAATTTCAAAAAGCTGACCCTGAATGATGTTCGCGTGATTTTGAATCAAACCACCGATGTCCCGGTCAATTTGCAGATTGGAATCCAAACAGAGACCGTCGAGGTTTCTGCCGAAGGCGCCGAATTAATTCAAACGACAACCACAAACCTGTCGAAGGGGTTCAACTCACGTCAAGTCGTCGAACTTCCCCAAACTTCTATTACAACGGCGAACTCCACAAGTTCCGGGATTTATAATCTGGCGCTCCTTTCGGCCAATGTGACCGGCAGCGGAGGTCTCGGTTTGGGAACCGGCGGATCAGTCGGGGGGCAACGTCCGCGCAACAATAATTTTGTCGTAGATGGCATTGATAACAATCGCAAAGACATCTCCGGCCCCGCCGTATATGTTTCGCCGGAAACGGTTTCCGAGTTTTCGATTTTGACCAACCAGTTCTCGGCGGAGTTTGCGCGCTCGACGGGCGGTCAATTCATCGTCGCTTCCAAAAGCGGCGGCAATGAATATCACGGTACAGCGTATTTATTTTCCCGCAATCGTTTTTTGAATGCGCTCGACACCGCCCAGAAAAACTCTGGCGTAGTGCGCGAAAGAAATGTGCCCGGCATGACCTTAATGCCGCGCTATGACTTTAATCGGTACGGTGGCAACCTCGGCGGCCCGCTGCATCTGCCACGTTTTGGAACCGGCGGCAGCCCGATCATCAATGGCAAAGATCGCCTGTTCTTTTTTGTCAGCTATGAAGGCCTGGGGATCGGCAATGCTGCGGCTCCGGCAGGCTTGACGGCTCCGACCGCCGCCGGATTTTCGGCGTTGGATCGAGTGCCGGGTCTGGTCGCGGCGAACCTGGCGCTCTTCAAACAATATGTGCCAGCGGCCTCCGCCAATGACGCCGGAAATATCACCGTCAACGGCGTCAATATTCCCGTTGGAAACATTTCATTCGACGCGCCAAACTGGAACAATCAACGCAACTTTGTTCTGAACCTGGATTATAACCAGAGCGAGAAAACACAGCATCGCGGACGCTTCACCTACAATCGGCTGCGCGCGATAGACAACGCCGCCACGCTGCCCGTGTTCTTCTTTCTGGGACCAACCGATGGTCGCTTGTTTTCGTACACCCTCCTGCACACGTTTACGCCGAAGCTGACCTATGAAATGCGTCTATCGTATCGTCGCTTCGTGAACGACGTGGCAATTCCTGACACCAAATTCCCAATTGCCGGTTTTGATGCGTTCCCGAATATTGGGCTGAAAGATTTAGGCATTGACATCGGGCCGAATCCAAACGGGCCACAATTCAACACCGAAAATAACTATCAAATCATCAACAACATTTCCTATCTCGCCGGCAATCATTCGCTGAAGCTTGGCGCAGATGTGCGCAAGAGCATCTCGCCACAAACCTTTGTGCAACGCGAACGCGGCGATTATCAATACGTCACGACTGACCGCTTTTTGCGCGACTTGAACCCTGATTTCCTGGCCGAGCGCAACGTCGGCGCGTCGAAGTATTACGGCGATCAAATTCTGTTCTTCGGTTTTGCGCAGGATGAATGGCGGATGCGTCCAAACATTACGCTGAATGCGGGCGTGAATTATGTCTTCCAGCAGGTTCCATTCGGCGCAAGCTTGCAAAAGCTGAATGCGATTTCCAACGTACCGGGCCTACTCACGTTCGATGCGCCGAAGCCTCAGAAAAAGAATTTTGGCCCGCGCCTTGGTTTGGCCTATTCGCCAAATTATGACTCCGGGCTGATGGGATTTTTGTTTGGTTCCGGTGGCAAAAGTTCGATCCGCGCGGGCGCTTCAATGGCCTACGACGTGATCGTAGACAACCTCTACATTTTATCCAGCCCGCCGCAATCACAAGTAACAGTGAACATTCCGGCCACACCCGTCACGACAGGCTTTCTGGCGAATGGCGGCATTCGCAATGTGGTTCCGGCGACCAGCACTTCCGCCGCTGCGGCACGGGCCGCCACCAGCGCCTGGGTGGAAGATCAAAAGGTTCCCTATGCTCTCTCGTATAGCCTGAGCATTCAACGCCAGTTCTTAACCAATTGGTCCATTGAAACACGCTACCTCGGCACACGCGGTCTCAACCTGCCCACGCAAAATCGCTTGAATGTGCAACCCAAAGTGACCGATACCATGTTCCTTCCGACGTACCTCGCCAAACCGTCCCAATCCGATTTGGACAAATTGACCGTGACGTTGGACGACATTCAGGCGCGGTCGCGCTTTGTTCCCGCCTACGCGAATGCAGGCTTCAACGGCGCGAATGTCGTGGCGTTCGTTTCCAACGGCAGCTCCACGTATCACGCGTTCTCAACGCAATTAACGCGTCGGTTTACCGGTGGCTTTTTAGCCAATGCGGCCTATACCTGGAGCCACTTAATTGACGATTCGACCGCCGAAGTCTTCAGCACAGTGCTGTCACCACGCCGCGCGCAGGATTTCCAGGACATGCGTGCCGAACGGGCCAATTCGATTCTGGATCACCGGCATCGGCTGGCGCTGTCGGGCATCTACGACATCCCATTTTTTGCCCGCAGTGGAAATCGGTTGGTGCGTGCCATGTTCGGGGGGTTCAGCTTTGCCGGAACCTATGCGTATGAATCCGGTGAACGCGCCACTGTGCTGAGCGGCATTGATTCCAACCTGAATGGTGATGCCGCCGGAGACCGCACCATCATCAATCCGAATGGCGCGCGCAATACAGCCAGCATCGTCACTGCCCTGACCAATTCGGCAGGCAAAACGGTCGGATATCTGGCCGCCAATCCAAACGCACAATACATTCAGGCGGGCCTTGGTGCGCGCGCCACCGCAGGCCGCAACACGCTGCAATTGCCAGCCATCAACAACATTGATTTCTCGATCTCAAAGGATTTCGCCATCACGGAAACCAGGAAACTGCAATTCCGGGCGGATTTCATCAATGGATTGAATCATCCGCAATATGTCTCCGGCACTCCCAACAGCGTGGTGCCGATTGCCAGCACAGCGGTTGGCAACTTCAACACCGTATCCAGCGCACAATTCAATAAACCTGATCTGATCTTCAGCAGCAATCCGCGTCTGATTCAACTCGCATTGCGGCTGAAGTTCTAAAACGATAGAGGCCCTGTACGACGAGCGGTAGCGATGTAGCAGCATTCAGCACCAATTCGTTACCGCTCGCTGTACAGCGCTCAACTCTCCACCTCAAGAGGACCAAATTATGAAGAAATTATGCTCTCTCGCAATCGCGCTGTTGCTCACTGCAACAGTCATTGCGCAATCCAATACGGGTCGGTTGATCGGCACGGTGTCGGGACCGGATGGCGTGTTGCCGGGCGCAACCGTCAAGGTCACAGACAATCAAACCAGCAAAGAACGAACCATCACATCAAATGGTGACGGATCGTTCCTGCTGCCGCAACTTGATCCCGGCACTTATAATGTCACTGTCACGGTGAATGGCTTCAAAACATACAATGTCAACAACGTCAAAATTGACATTGGGCAGGAACACTCGCTGAATATTTCGCTGGAAATTGGACAAACCGCCGAAAGCGTAACGATCACAGCGGGCGCGGAATTGCTCAACGCGACCAATCCGCAAATCAGCAACACGGTCAGCCCGCGTCAAATCGTGGAATTACCACTCAACGGACGCGACCCGACAAGCCTGATTTTGCTGCAAGCAGGAACGGCATCGAACGGCGCGCAAGGCACGTCCATCAATGGGCAACGCCCGACCTTCACCAATATCACGCGCGATGGCATCAACATTCAGGACAATCACATTCGCGCCAACGCCTCCAGTTTCTCGGTGGAGCGCCCCAACGTAGATGACGTTGGTGAATTCACCTTGACGACACAGAATGCGGGCGCGGAATTAGGCTACGGCGCATCGCAGGTGCAATTCGTCACGCCGCGCGGCCAGAATGCCTTTCACGGCAGCGCACAACTCTACAATCGCAATTCGGAATTTGCGGCCAATCGCTATTTCAATAACGCGAGCGGCACGCCCAGAGCGTTTCTCAACCGCAACCAATTTGGCGGCAAAATCAGCGGCCCGATCATCAAGAACAAGCTGTTTTTCTTTGGCTTTTACGAAGGTTTGCTGACGCGCACACAATCCACGCAAGTCCGCACCATTCTGACGCCGAGCGCACGACAAGGGGTCTTCACGTATCTGGACAATGCCAACACGCTGCGCACGGTGAATCTCTTTACCTTGCTCAATAATGCGAGCTTACCCGGCATTGATCCCCTCATCACCAGCCGTATCCTGGCGAACGTTCCCGCCGTCGGCAATGCCGTAGATCGCGGCGATCAACGCAATACGACAGGTTATCGCTTCAATCAACGCAACAACACCGACACCGACAAATACACGGGCCGCTTCGATTACGAAATCAATGACAAGCACACCGTCAATGGCGTGTTGAGTTACACGAACGAAAAGGTGAATGATCGTCCCGATGTGGACAGCCCTTCGGGGTATTTATCCACGCCCACGATTGTGCAACCTTCGACGCGGAAATTCACCTCGGTCGCCTGGCGCTGGACACCAAGCGCGACGTTCACTAACGAAGTGCGCAGCGGCGCGTTTTTGAGCGATCCATTTTTCACGCGCGTCACGGCGGAACCCGCGTTTTACTTAACGCTCCCGCTGATCAATAACCCCGAAGTCAACACGCAGGAACAAGGGCGCGATACCGCCAATTACAATATCCAGAACAACGCCGAGTATCAACGAGGCAATCACTCGCTGCGCTTTGGCGGACAATCGCAATTCGTTACCGATTTCACCTCAGCGAAATTCGACACCGTCCCGCGCTTTACGTTGGCCACCAACGCTAACACCCCGGCCTTTGTGGCAGGCAATTTCACCGGCGGCATCAGCAATGCGCAACTGGCAACCGCGAACAATTTGCTGGCACTGCTCGGTGGCATCGTTAGCACCGGGACGCAAACCTTCAATGCCGCGACACGCACGTCTGGTTACGTGGCTGGGGCGCCGGCGGCCTTTGATTATGCCTTTGATGTGCATTCACTCTATTTGTCCGATCAATGGAGAGCCACGCCGCGACTGACCTTGACGATGGGGTTACGTTACGAATTGTATACGCCATTGCGTGAGAAACAGGGGTTGGCGCTGGAGCCATACATTGCGCCCGGACAAACCGTGCAGCAGGCCGTGCTTGATCCGAACGGCAAAGTGGACTTCATCAACGGTTACGGCAATAACAAACTACACAAGACGGACAAAAACAATTTCGCTCCGGTGTTGGGCT
>JAEUQN010000121.1 GCA_016789725.1 Blastocatellia bacterium
AGCTGGACTTCGATAAGCCCCCGCTATTTATCTGGCTCGAAGCCCTCTCGTTTTGGCTGCTGGGCATCAGCGATTTCGCTGCCAAATTTCCCTCAGCCTTGCTGGGATTGGCGACGGTCGTGTTGGTGTATTTGATTGTCCGCGAATTGACCGACGATCAATGGTTGGCTAGCCTGGCGATGTTCGTGCTGGCCTCCACGCAATACTTCCTCAAGTATGCGATGCACGCCATGACCGATGTTCCGTTTACCTTCCTGTTTACCCTCGCTATCTGGGCCTATCTCAAAGCACGACAACGACCATTGTTTTTCCTGCTGTGCGGTTGCGCCATCGGGCTGGCAGGGTTGACGCGCTCCATTCTGGGGTTGTCGGCGCTGGGAGTCATCGGCGCACATTTATTATTGGGCAGGAAATGGACGTCTTTGCGCTCCGGGTATTTGTGGCTGGGCCTGATTTTGGCGTTGGGGCTGCCGCTGGGCTGGTTCCTCACGCAATACTACTGGTACGGCGAAGCGTTCGTGCAGCATCACTTTTCGTATACCGCTGAAAATGCGCGTTCGATTGATCCACAGCGCGGTTGGCGGTTTCTGCTCGGCTTGGGTGAATACCCATTTTTGCTCGTGAAAATGTACTGGCCGTGGTTGCCGTGCTTGCTGGGTGGAGTCGTGATAACGATGCGCAGCCTGCGAAAAACTACCGACGAGCATCTCAGCTTTTCCAAGGAAGCACGATGGTTGTTGTTGCTTTGGGTTGTCATCGTGATGCTTCCGTTCAGCCTGATTCAGCACAAAGTCCTGCGCTACATTCTTCCCGCCTTTCCAGCGTTTGCGATTTTGAGCGCACTGGCTTTGCGACGTTGGATACCGGAACGACACCTTGCCGGGAGCGTTGCTGTCGCCTGTTTGTTGTTGGGCGTGAGCATCCTCTTCGTTAGCTTCTCTGCCAGCCATCGGCTACGTGCGGTTGAGATGCGCCACCTCGCCGCGCTGGCAGACAAGGCAACACCACCATCGCACCCGATTCTTTTGTACACCAGCGGCCCGGCACGCTGGGATTACCTACACCAAATCATTTGGTACACCGACCGACGCGGTCAGTTATTGCCCGACGTAGCGCAAACGCTTTGCCAGTTGAATCATCCGGCAGGCAATACCGCCATCGTTGACCGCGCAACCTATGAACAGCATTTGTTACCGACCGTGAACGACCTGGAAGTATTGGGTCAGGCAGAAACTCTGATCTGTGTGCGGCGCAGTAGTACGAGCCAATCTCAGAACAATCAGAAAATAATCTCTTGCGACTAACACAAACGTGGTCGCGCAAGGAAACCAATGGACAAATTACCCCCTACTGATTTCAAACCGAGCATCTCGGTCTTCTTTCCCGCCTACAACGACGCAGGTTCGATTGGGACGCTGGTCAAACAAGCACTCGCGCTCCTGCCCCGTTGCACCGACGATTACGAAGTGCTCGTTATCAACGATGGCAGCACTGACGGAACGGCGGCGCTGTTGGATAACTTGGCGCACGCCGAGCCGCATCTACGTGTCATCCATCATCCAGTAAATCGCGGCTACGGCGGCGCATTGCGTACCGGCTTTTTGCACGCCACGAAAGACCTGGTCTTTTACACCGATGGCGACGGGCAATACGACGTAAACGAATTAGCGACGTTACTCCCACTGCTCAGCGATGAAGTGGATGTCGTCAATGGTTACAAGCGGAAACGCTCGGACAATCAGCGGCGCATCGTGCTGGGCGGAGCTTACAAACTGCTGGCACGGACGTTGTTTGGCTTGCCGATTCGGGATGTGGATTGTGATTTCCGGCTGCTGCGACGCAGCGCGATCCAAAGCATTGAGTTGGTTTCGACCAGTGGCTGCATCTGCACCGAGATGGTGTACAAGTTGCACACTGCTGGGTATCGCTTCACGGAAACACCCGTGCATCATTACGCGCGCTTACACGGGCAGTCACAATTTTTCACGCTGCGCCGCGTGGCGCGCACGGCCTCCGATTTCTTCGCGCTCTGGTTGAAATTGGTGGTGTGGCAGCGGCTGTCATTGAGCGAAGCCAAAGATCGCAAACAAACGGTCACGGAACAGGTCTAAAAGTATGCCCCAAAGATTCAATCAATACAGAGGCCGCTCGGTCTTGATTACGGGTGGGTTAGGGTTCATCGGCAGCAATCTGGCGCGCCGTTTGATGGCACTCGGTGATGTCGAAGTCGCAGTGGTGGACGCCATGCTGCCCGATCAGGGCGGTAATTCGTTCAACCTTGACGGCCTTGCCGACCGCGTCAAAGTTCACGTTTCCAGCATCGGCAACGAAGCAACTATTTATCATCTGGTCAGCGGTGTGGATTACATCTTCAATCTGGCGGGCAGCACCAGTCACGTAGATTCGATGCAGCATCCGCGCCACGATTTGGAATTGAACTGCGCGGCGCAATTAACGCTGCTCGAAGCCTGCCGCCATTTCAATCCGCGCGTCAAAATCGTCTTCACCAGCACGCGGCAAGTGTACGGCAAACCGCTCTATTTACCCGTAGACGAACAGCACCGCGTCGCCCCGCCCGACATCAACGGCATTCACGAACTGGCAGCGGAAAATTATCACCTGCTCTATCACCGGATTTATGGTCTGCGTTCGGTCGTGCTGCGCCTGACCAATGTGTATGGGCCGCGCCAACTTCTGGCGCACAATCGGCAAAGCTTTATTGCCTGGTTCATTCGGCGGGCGTTGGATGGCGATGTCATCGAACTCTTTGGCGAAGGTCGGCAACGCCGCGATTTGAATTACGTTGAGGATGTCATTGACGCACTGTTGTTCGCGGGCGCGAGCGAAGAAGCGGAAGGTGAGATTTACAATCTCGGCGGTGATGAACCGATCAGTCTGGCGGATTTAGCAGAAGCGTTGATTGCACAAACGGGTTGCGGTTCAGTGCGTCCCGTTCCCTTCCCGCCCGAACGCCAAATCATAGACATCGGCAACGTCTATTCCAGCTATCGGAAAATCGAAACCGCGCTCGGCTGGTGTCCGCGCACACGGCTCGACGCTGGCTTGGCACGCACGATTGAATTCTATCGGCAGCATCGTGAGCATTATTGGCATGGCAATGCAAATTCCTTTCCTCGACCTTTTGCGACAACAACAGGAAATTGACACGGAGATCAAAGCCGCCGTCACGCGCGTGCTGGACAGCGGCAACTTTATATTAGGCCGCGAAGTCGCGGCGTTTGAATCCGAGTGGGCAGCCTACTGCGGTGTGCGTGCGTGCGCAGGTGTGGCGAATGGCACCGACGCGCTGACGCTGGCGCTCATTGCCTCTGGCGCAGTGCGCGAAGGTCGGGCCGATGAAGTCATCACGACACCATTGACAGCAGGCTACACCGCTTTAGCAATTCGCAATGCGGGCGGCGTCCCCGTCTTTGCCGACATTGATCCGCGCACGTACACGATTGATCCCTTCGCCATCGAAAAGGCCATCACGCCACGTACTCGCGCGATTGTGCCCGTGCATTTGTACGGACAATTGGCAGCGATGGACGAAATCAACGAACTCGCCAAACATTACGGCCTGATCGTGATCGAAGACGCTGCGCAGGCACACGGCGCAACGCTTGATGGCGCACGCACGGGCAGCTTCGGTCAAGCGGCGGCTTTCAGTTTTTATCCGACCAAAAATCTGGGTGCGTGCGGCGATGGCGGTGCTATTGTTTCTCAAGATGAAGGGTTGATTGAGCGCGTCAAGGCGCTGCGGCAGGGCGGTCATTTCGCGTCATTGCAAGGCGAGAGCGCCGGACGCAATTCCCGGTTGGACGAAATGCAGGCCGCGATTCTGCGCGTCAAATTACGGCATCTGGAACGATGGACAGAACGGCGGCGATTAATCGCGGCAAGATATTTAGCGGAATTGCGAGAGTCGGAATTGGTGTTACCAGCGGCGACAGCGGGTCACGTGTATCACCTGTTCGTCGTGCAGCATCACGAGCGCGAACGGATACGGATGCAGTTGCAGTCACGCGGCGTAGAGACGTTGATTCATTATCCGTATTTGTTGCATCAACAGCCGCTCTTCCGTCGCCCGGAGCAACACGCGTTGCCGGTTGCCGAGCGAGTAGCGGGCAAGATTTTTTCGTTGCCACTTAATCCACAACTTACGGATACAGAGGTGAGTGCAGTGATTGCCGCGCTGCTTTGAGAACTCATGAACCGCGCAATTTCTCCGCCACACAAATCGCGGACAAACCACAAGGTAAGCGCCGCACTGACTGCTTTAGCCAATTCGCCTCCGTGCGCAACACGCGTTCCAGCCCCTGATTCAACCATTGCAAGCGCGGCGGCAAAGGCTTCACATCAGAGCCACTATCGGCAACCCCCAAACGTTTCAGCACCAACCGCCGCATCATCACCACGGGCAGCAACAAGCTGTTGGCGTAAGTCGCCCGTCTGATTTTAAATCCCGCGCGTTCCAATTTCCTCCGCATTTCGCCGAGTGTGTAGCGATGTTGCGAATTCAAGGCCGCGTCATGTCCACTCTTCATCCACTCGTACGCAGGCGCGCGCACAAACGCGATGCCTCCGGGCCGCAAGACGCGATACATTTCGTGCATCGCCCGTTCGTCCGCTTTGCCGCCCAGTTGTTCCAACACATCGAAACTCGTGACCAAGTCAAACGCTTCAGCGGCAAATGGCAGATCAGTAGCCGAGGCCTGTACTAAAATTTGTGCTCCGGCTTGCTGACAAAAGTGTAACGCCGTGTCTACAAAATCTAAGCCAATGATGCGACCGTCACCACCATAGCGCCGCAGCCATTCCAGATTGCCGCCCGTGCCGCATCCGATGTCCAGAATCATAGAGACAGGTTTTTCTCTCACTATCGGATCGAGTAAGACCGCCGTCAGTTCCCGCATCCCGGCAAACCACCAGAACCGTGCTTCCAGGTCATAGAGATATTGGTAATCTTCAGTCTGCATAGTTTAACGAAGGTCCTAGTTCACTCACCAAAGTTTTTCCAATTTATTATCAGGCAACGTCTATTGGTAGTTCGCCCTCTCAGCACGACTGAAATGGAACTGTTTTATGGCATCAGGATTTTTCGCAACGGCCTGATGTATAATGCGAGTTGCCTCCTTTCTTGCCAACATAAAGCCCTTGTTATGGGCTGTCAAAGGAGTTTGTAGATCAATGCTTTGTTCACGATTATTTCAAACCGTCCTTGTCTTTGCATGCTTTTTCTCACTGCCGACCTTTGCACAAAATACGTCCCTCAAAATCACTGCCACCGATGAAGTGGGCAAGCCGCTCACAGCGGTCAAAATCGAATTGAAAAGAGCTGGAACCGTCACGGCTACAGTAGTAGCGGATGAAAAAGGCATCGTTACAATTCCTCTCCTTGCGGCAGGCACTTATGAACTTGTCGCAACCAAAGACGGGATGGAACCCAGAGTCAAAAGCGACTTAGTCATCACCGCAGGCATAACCAATGAAGTCGAGTTGATAATGGTGCCGAAGGTCAACATCACGGACACCGTCAACGTCACCGCCAGCAATTCCACCGCGAATCCCATCGAACAAGGCGCTTCGGCTTCGACGGATGTCTCGCGTCAACAGGCTAAAGATACGGCCCTGCGCCCGCATACGGTCGCGGATGCCTTACCGCTCGTGCCAGGCATCGTGCGCGATCTGCAAGGCCAACTTCATATTTCAGGGAGTGGTGAAAATCGCAGCGCATTGCTGGTCAATGCAATGGATGTGACCGATCCAGCCACAGGCCAATTCGGGATGACAATTCCGGTGGACAGTGTCGAAACGCTGAACGTTTACAAATCGCCATTCTTCGCACAATACGGACGTTTTACGGCGGGCGTTGTTTCGGTTGAAACTCGACGCGGTGGCGACAAGTGGAATTTTGAACTTAACGACCCGTTCCCTGAATTTCGGTTTTTGCGGCGGCATTTGCGTGGCATGCATTCGGCCACACCACGCATTAACTTCAACGGCCCACTCATCAAAAACAAGTTGTACTTTACGCAAGGAATCGAATACGCCTTGAAAAAAAATCGTGTGCTGTCATTGACATTCCCCAACAATGAAACGGTCAACGAATCGGTGAATTCATTCTCGCAATTCGACTATCTTGGCCTGTCCAATCACGCGATGACGGCAACGGTTCACATTGCACCGCGCCATTCCAAATGGGTCAATCTGGATTTCTTCAATCATCGCCCCGTCACGCCCAATATGGCGGCGCACGATTACACCACGACTTTCATTGATCGTTGGACGCTGGGGACCAATCTGCTCGAAACCAATATCTCGTTCAAAGACGCGAAGCAGGATGTTTGGGCGCAGGGCAAGCAGGAAATGTTTCTCTCGCCAACCGGCAATTCAGGCAATTACTTTAACGAGCAAAATCGTGATTCTTCGCGCCTGGAGTGGATGGAAATTTTGACCTTCCGCCCGGTCCATAAATTCGGCGTTCATAATTTTAAAGTCGGTTCCGACATCACGCGCACGCACAATCAGGGACAGTTTTTCGCCCGCCCCGTCAACATCGTGAATACGGTGGGACAATTGCTAAAGCGGATCGAATTCGTCGGCGGCTCGCAATATGATCGCAAGGACCTGGAAATCTCCGGTTTTGGACAGGATCACTGGGTCATCACAAAAAATTTCTCGTTCGATTATGGCTTGCGTTTTGAGCGTCAGGGGATCACGGAAACGCAGCGATTCGCACCACGCGCAGGTTTTGCGTGGACTCCTTTTGGCGACCAGAAAACCGTGTTGCGCGGCGGCTTCGGTTTGTTTTATGACCGCGTCCCCTTGAACGTTTACTCTTTTAGCAGCTACCCGGATCAGGTCATCACGACCTACGGCGCAAACGGCGCGATGATTGACGGGCCACGCCGATTTTATAATTTCACAGACCGTTCCGAAGCCTCGCGCTCGATTTTTATTCGCAGCAATAAAAACGCGATTGGCAACTTTGCTCCGCACACGGCGACTTCACTCATTGAAATCGAACAGCCCGTCAACAGCCATTTACGCTTTCGTGCCAACTATCAACAAAGCAAATCTTCGGGCTTGATTATGGTCACCCCGACGATTGTCAATGGCCGGGACTCGCTCGCACTAAGCAGCCGCGCCAAAGCGAAATATCATCAGATTGAATTGACCTCGCGTGTCAGTTGGAAAGACGATCAGCAATTGTTCCTGTCCTATGTTCACAGCCGTTCGCGCGGCGATTTGAATGAATTCAATAACTATCTCGGCAGCTACCCCTATCCAATTGTGCGCCCGAATCAATACACCAATTTGCCGGGCGATTTGCCACACCGTTTTCTGGCGTGGGGAACGGTGAAATTGCCGTGGAAAGTAACCTGGCTCCCGATGGCAGAGTGGCGCAATGGAACGCCTTATTCAGTGGTTGATGCGGGCCAAAACTATGTTGGCGTTCCAAACAATGATACGTATCGGTTTCCGAACTTCTTCTCGTTTGACAGTCGTGTCCGTAAAGATTTCAAGGTCAACGACAAGTATTCAGTGCGTGTGTCGGTGAGCGGCTTTAATATTACGAATCACTTCAATCCGCCGTCGCTGCATAACAATATTGCGGACCCGCAATTTGGCCTTTTCTTTGGACAAAATACGCGAAGAATCCGCTTGGACTTCGATGTACTGTTTTAATTTTGAGGAAATGAGACGACAATTCAGGGGCCGAGAGAAATAAATACTCTCGGCTCTTTTTTATTCGACTTTTTGATGAGATCGCATTTTCGCATGTCCCGATTCCTAAACGCTGCTACCCCGTCACAACTTCTTTTCGTCATCGCCCTGATTTCCTTCTTCTGCGTCAGCGTCATCAGCCCGCCTCCGTTAATGGATGACGTGGATTCCGTCACGGCACAAATCGCCCGCAATATGGTCGAATCCGGCGATTGGGTGACACCACGCTTGAACGGCATCGCCTATTTTGAGAAACCCGCTTTGCGCTTCTGGATTGTGGCGGTGTCGTATCTGGTGTTTGGCATTCACGATTGGGCGGCCCGGATTCCGATTGCCTTGTCAGCCGTCGTGCTGTGCTGGGTCGTCAGTCGAATGGGACGCTGGGCCTTCGATACTCAAGCCGGAACACTTGCCGGAATGGTTCTGGCAACTTCGGTTGGACTCTTCCTTTTTACTCGGATTCTTCTGCCCGATGTCGTGCTGACGCTGACCACCGCTCTGGCGATTTGGTCGCTGGCGCGGGCGCTGGATGAGGACGAACAACGCCCCAGTCTTTGGGCGGCGAGTTTTGCAGCAAGTGTAGGGGCGGGTTTCATGCTCAAAGGGTTGATCGCATTTGTGATCCCCGGCGGGGCAAGTTTTATATATTTACTGCTCACCAAACAACTTTTCACCAGGCGATTCTGGCAACGAATTCGCCCTCTTACCTGCGTCTTGATCGTGACACTGATTTGCGCGCCCTGGATCGTGCTTTCGATTGTACAAAATCCGCCGTACTTCGATTTCACGATGAAGAGTGAACCGGGGCAATATCACGGTTTTTTCTGGTTCTTTTTCCTCAATGAACATTTGTTTCGCTACTTGAATATGCGCTACCCGCGTGATTACAACACCGTCCCGCGTGTCGCATTTTGGGCGTATCACTTGCTCTGGCTATTTCCCTGGAGCGTGTATCTCCCCTTTATTGCCAAATTGAATTTCAAGCCGCAGGATCGAGCCGGGCGCTGGCGGTTGCTGTGTCTTTGCTGGATCGGATTTACGCTCCTGTTCTTCACCTTCTCAACGACGCAGGAATACTACTCCATGCCCTGCTATCCGGCATTTGCCTTGCTGTTGGGAGCGGCAATACAGGCTCCACAAAAATCTCAAACGTGGGCGACACGAACGGCGGGGATGGTAGCCTTACTGGCCGCCATTGCTTGTGTCGTCATTTTGGTTTTAGTGCGCGACGTGGCAGTGAATGGCGATATTTCCGAAGCGATGAATAATCACGTTTCCACCTTATCGCTCGGCAAAGCAGCCGATTTAACGCTCACCTCGTTTGCGTGGCTGCGAACGCCGTTGTGGATTGCTGCGGTTGGATTTCTATTAGGTGCGATTGGCTGTTGGTGGAAGCAAGGGAAACAATCGCTGGCGGCATTAGTGTTGATGATGCTGCTGGTTTTCAATGCCGCGCGATTGGCAATGGTAACGCTGAATCCTTACTTTGGGTCGCGCATACTGGCCGAGGCATTAATTTCGTCACCGCCCGGGCAATTGATTGTGGATAACCAATACTATTACTTTTCATCGGTCTTCTTTTATGCGCCACGTCAAGCACAGAATGCTTTGTTGTTAAATGGTCGAAAAGTGAATCTGGAATATGGCTCGTATGCGCCCAATGCGCCCAATGTGTTTCTGACGGATCAGGAACTTCCACGTCTTTGGCAAGGGTCTGAACGAAAATACCTGGCGGCTTCGGCTTCAGCATTGCCACGACTCCAGGCTTTATTGGGGGAAAATTCGTATTTTATGGTGCAGCAATCCGGGGGAAAAATGTTGCTCAGCAATCAGCCTATTCCAGATGAAACCGGAATCAGAAAAACCGCCCAACAATAAAATCAACGCACCTGCAAAATGGCCCTCAATAATGCATCGCTATGCCTATCGAGGGCCATTTTCTGCCAGAAATTCCACCTAGAAAGAGGGAACTGTTAACGTGACATTGCTGGTTCGCGTACAGGTCAGGTTGCGGATGCCCGACCAACCAGAGTTATTTTTGGGCGTGATGAGAATCCCGACGCCACCTGCGGTTGAAAATTTTAAGATGCCCACCGTTCCTGGTGTAATCAGGCCGCTGAGTCCCAGCCCGCTCGTTCCAACCAATCTGGGGTTACTATTGGTGAGCGGCGTCAGACTTTGACATCCGCCCCGAATCAACGTGGTAAAGCTGCGAAGTGCTTCGTCCGCACTGTAGGCAACGCCGGTTCCCACCTGCGTTGCACCTGTTAACGTGCTGTCAATGAGGTTGCCGTTCATTCCCGCCATTACGATCATTTGACCGGGCGCGCTATTGGGGCTTTGCAGCGCGACCGCAAAACCTGACGGCATGGCATCTAAAATCGCGCCATTAAAATTCAGGGCCAGTTCTCCGTTCACCGCGACAACGGGCTGATACGCATTGAAAACCGTCGCTCCATAATTCCCCCGAACCTCACCGGCAGCAGCATTCACATGTCCGGCTGGCGCTTTAACAAACGCGCTCCCCGTCAATCCACCATTGGCAACGAGATTTCCATTTTGATCTACTGCCACGGCGATCAAATAGCCCGTCTCCATTGGCATATCATTGAAAGCCTGCAAGGTGATGGTGGCATTGGGTGTCAGGAAGACGGCCACATCAGCCTGCTGACAGGTCCGGCCTTCCATAAAATACAAATGGACAATGACCGAAGTGTTGTTCACATTGCTGATACTCATCAAAGTATCGGCGGTTCCATTATCGTTACTGGTGTAATAGGGAAAAACCAGAACCGATCCGGTTTTTTGTTCACTGGGTTTGTTCTGGGCTTGAGATGAAAACGAAAGTACACACAAAAAGGTAATAACAAGTGTTAGGTTGAGTAGTTTAGAGAAGCCTCTCATTACAATAACCTCCGAAGGCTTTAGGTCTGAGTTGATTGTTTGCAGCAAGATTCGTTCAAATACGACAGGGCTTGCTAACTGAGGATCGTAGGGACACGCGGTGGGACACGTTCGGGTTGTTGTTTGCCGGTATCAATTTGTAGATTGATGCAGGCAGTGTAGCATCCGACAAGAGATTGTCAACCATCAATTTCTCACGACTCACATCTCAAAGAAGCGCATATCGTTCATCACGCTTGATGGCTCGTGCATCGGCAACCAGCTTTTCAAGATGGGCCTGGACAGACAATGCGGCCAGTTTGTGCATGGCTTCAGGGACATCGGTATAAACGTTCTTGACGATTTCAGGAATCGAAAGAGGAACCTCTGAAAGAGCCTGAACAATCATTGCCTCGCGCTCTAAGCGATGATGAATATACTCCTCAATTTTGCCACGCGTGTTGGCCAGCACGGGGCCATGCGCCGGAAACAATGCCGTCAAACATGGCAATTCCAACAGCCGTTCCAGTGACGCCAAATAATCTTTCATGTTGCCTTCTGGTGGGGCGATGACAACGGTTCCCATTCCAACAATGCAATCCCCTGTTATTAAACTTCCGGTGCGTTCTTCGTAAAAACTTAAATGCCCGCGCGCATGCCCCGGCGACCACAGCGCGCGCAACCGCCAATGTAAATCAGGATCACGCTGTCCGCCGCTAAGTTCGATGATTTCATTGTCTTCGATAAAGCGATCCACCCGGACTGCTTCAGAGATAGCTTCTGCCGTCAACCGATGCGCGGCAACAGGTAGCTGAAAGCGCTCGGATAAGTGCATCACACCGCCAATGTGATCAGGGTGCAAATGCGTAATGATGATCTCGCGGATGCGCCGCCCATCTGCTAATAACTTCTCGATCACAACATCCAGCTTTTGCTGTTCCTCTTCGTAGGGAGAACCGGGATCAATGACGACCATTTCATCGCCGCCGATAAGATAGCAATTTGTATGAGTCGCAGGCGGAATCGTGGGCGTGCGCAACGCGACCATATTGAACCCATAGCGAAATTCAATTCCCTGTGTTCGGAGTTGCTCTTCCGGCGTGATTTGAAAAAGCCGTTCGGTAAAGCCTTCGACTCCGCGCGCCAATTCTCGAATCGGCACAAACACAGGTGGAGCAAGCAACACTTCGCCTCGTCGCCATTTTTCATACGCCTCCCGTGGGCGATTCCATTCGCCACTTTCCAACTCGCCCGGAATTACGTGTGACGGTTGTACGCCATCGGCACAGGGCGGAACCCACGCGGCGTAAAAGTAGGTATTGAATCGCCGGGGAGCAGGCGGCGGGGTGACCCATCGCGGCGCTTCGAGCAACAGGTCAGCATCAATCACCAGGCCTTCCTGATTCAGCAACGCCGGGAAACTTAAACGATCCGCGTGCATTTCCTCACGTAACTCCGCGATACGTTGCGCGGTCAGGCGTTCGACCCCACGCGCCACCAACACCCCTGCTTCCTCAAAAATTTCCCGCGCCGCACACACACGCAATGCGGCCTCATCAACATCATCGCAGTTTGTGACCGGCACGGCGGAATCGGCAGCGTCACGCTGTCCGCCCGGAAAGGCGTGAAAACCGCCCATAAATGCGAGTTGCATCGAACGTTTGACCCAGAACACTTCCGGGTCTTGCGGATTGCGCAACAGAATCATCGCTGCGGCATCTTTGGGAGTACCGTGATGAGTAGTCATGACACCCATCTCTCTTTATTTTTTTCCGGTGAGTGGCGTTTGCCTCTTTGTATTTACGCCAGCACTTCGCGGATGACATGTCCATGCACATCCGTCAGTCGAAAATCGCGACCTGCATGGTGAAATGTCAATCGTTCGTGATCCAGCCCCAGCAGGTGCAATACCGTTGCATAAAAATCGTAGACGGTAGCAACATTTTCCACCGCGCGTCGCCCAAATTCATCGGTCGCGCCGTAACTCACGCCGCTCTTGACGCCTGCGCCCATCATCCAAACCGTGAAGCCGTCTGGGTTGTGATCGCGTCCCGTCGAGCCTTCCTGATGTGTGGGCATCCGCCCGAACTCTGTCGTCCATAACACCAGTGTATCTTTGAGCATGCCACGTTGTTTCAAATCCGTCAGCAAGGCGGCTGTCGGTTGATCCAGAATCGGGCAATGGCGTTCGTAATCCGTTTTGAGTGTGCGATGCGCGTCCCAATTCAAGAGGCCATCAATGCCGCTCGCGCGCGAAGCGCAGTATAAGCTAACGTAGCGCACGCCACGTTCCAGCAATCGCCGCGAGAGCAAACAATTGCGCGCATACGCAGCCTTCAACGGATTGCTGTCATCCGTTCCATACAGTTTTTGCATGTGCGCCGATTCGCTTTTGAAATCGGTGACTTCAGGAGCCGCAAGCTGCATGCGCGCCGCGAGTTCATACGAAGCCATGCGCGCGCGCAACTCACTTTCGCCGGGATTGCGCTCCGCATGAGCATCGTTGAGACGCTGCAAAAATGCGCGCGTTGACCGCTCTTCATCTTCGGAAATCATCGCTGGACGATTCAGATTTCTGAGCGGTTGATGCGCCGCCAGCATGGTCGCTTGATGCTGCGCAGGCAAAAAGCCATTCGACCAATTCGCCTTGCCATTCGGTGGTTCGCCGCGCACATCGGTGATCGCCACAAACGTCGGCAGGTTGTCATTCAAACTGCCGAGCGCATAACTCGCCCACGCGCCTGCGGACGGGAAGCCTTCACGCACAGACCCCGTCGCCATAAACACGTTGCCGGGGCCATGCGTATTGGTGCGCGAAGTCATCGAATGAATGAATGCGATGTCGTCGGCATGCTTGGCGGTGTGCGGCAACAAGGTCGTCAGCATTTTTCCGCTCTTGCCCGCCGGAGCAAACGGCCACGGCGATTTCATCAGATTGCCGTTTTTGCCTTGAAACGTGACTTCGGTTCCAGCACCGGGCAGCGGCGTGCCATCGTATTTTTCCAGCGCGGGTTTGTGGTCCCACAGATCAATGTGCGACGCCGCGCCGGGACAAAAGATTTGCAGAACCTGTTTGGCTATGGGCGCATGATGCTGAATGCGTTGCGCGAGGATTTCGTTATTGAGCAGATGCGTCAACGCAACGCCCGTCAAGCCTGTAGTGGTGTCACACAAAAAGTGGCGACGTGTCAGTGTAAGCGAGTTCATAGAGCCACCTCAATTTACATACAACAATTCATTCGCATTCAGCAATGCTCGACAAAAGGCGCGCCAGCCGTGCTTAGCGATCAATTGCAACGCTGTCGTTTCTTCTTCGCGCGTTGGTTGTCGCTGAAAGGTGAGCGCAAATGCACGATGCACCTGCGCCGCTTCGTTCCTCGGCGCTTCCTGCTTCACTCGCGCCGCCAATGCCTCGGCCATATCCAGCGTGAATTGATGATTGAGCAGCGTTAATGCCTGTAAAGGCGAAGTCGTGCTGATGCGGCGCGGCGCGGCTCCGGCATTGTCGGGCAAATCAAAATCCGTCAACCCATCAATCAGCGACGAGCGAGCGTTTTGATGATAGACCGCGCGGCGATAGGTTTCTGCGCCATGCTGATCGAGTGGCACATAGGTGGCAACGTTGTCTTCGAGGTAGCGATACAGACGAAAGCTTGGTCCGCCCATTTGCAAATTGAGCTTGCCTGTCACACTCAAGATGGTGTCGCGGATTTCTTCAGCCCCTAAACGACGCGGCGGAAAACGCCACAACAAACGCGTGCTGCCATCAAGTTTGGCGGCCTCTTCACGATGTGCGCTGCTTTGCTGATAGGTTCGTGACAACAGGATTTCCCGATGCAACGGCTTCAGTTGCCAGCCGTACGTTTGCAATCGTCGCGCTAACCAATCCAGCAATTCAGGATGCGAAGGCTTGCCGCCCAGAAAACCAAAATCGCTCGGCGTGTCTACGATGCCCGTGCCGAAATGATAGTGCCAAATGCGATTCGCCAGCACGCGCGCCGTCAGCGGGTTTTCATCGCTGGCAATCCAGTTGGCAAGCGCCAAACGTCGTTCGCTTTCGGGTGCATCGGCGGGCAACTCGAAAGATTTCAACGCGCCATCCAGCACCGCCAAACTTGACGGATGGACGTCTGCGCCGCGTCGTTGCGGATCACCACCTTTATGCACGTAGGTCGTTTCTTTCGGCTGCTCAAACCTGCCAGCCCAGACTATCGGCAAGGCCGGAATCGCCTTTAGTTCGCGGTTGATGTTGGTGAGTTCGACCTCCAGTGAGGCTCGCTTTTGCTGTTCCTCGGCGGACATCACCGATGGCGCAAAACGTTCAATCAAATGTGCTTCGTTATAGGGCGGGCGCGCGGTTGAATCAGCAATCGCTTTCCACTTTTTTCCATCCAGCGAAACCAGGATTTGATACTCGGTGACGAAAGGGCCAATGCCGGTGACGATGGTGTCTGGGGCTGCGGTGCGGTCGTGCGAAAAGACGATGCGTTCCACAGTTTCCGTTCGTCGAAATTCAATCGTCAATTCCGCCGGAGCTGCGACAAACCAGCGTTCGCCGAACTTGCCATCATTCACCAGTTCAACACCGTAGGCATTGGCGCTGGCAAAATCTTCTGCCTTGCGGGTGGTTGCGCCTGTAGCTTTTGCGCCATTGCTCGCCAGCGCGATATTTCGGGTTCTGGTCCAAACTTCAAATTCATCCACGCGTGCATTAACCGCCGATTTCGGATTGTCGGCGTGTGCGAGCATCTTGAATTTCAAATATCGCGCGGGCGTAGGTGCGAAGCGATGCTCATTAAAATGCCGCGTGATTTTGGGCAACGGATAGTGGGTAACTTGCGCGGCCTTTTCTTTTGCACGTTCTGCTATGCTTTTTTCCAGCGCTGCTTTTTCTTTCGTCAATTCGTTGCGGCGCGCTTCCAGCGGCCTTGTTTTTTCGGCGTAGCGTTGTTTCTCCGCCTGTGTCGCCAAGGCCCGCTCACCGTGAATCACGCCTTCAAACGCGGCGCGCATCCGGTAGTAATCCTCAGTCGGAATCGGGTCGAACTTATGATGATGACATCGCGCGCAATTCACTGTCAGCCCCATAAACGCGTTGCTGGTCGCGGTGACCAGATCATCCAGCGTATTGGCGCGAATGATTTTTTGTTGCACTTCGTCCTGATTGCCGACGCTGTCGTAGGGACCGCAAACTAAAAACGCCGTGCCGACTTCGACCGCCGGATTGCCGCGCCCGACCACGTCTCCGGCAAGTTGCTCGACGATGAAACGATTGAATGGCTTGTCAGCATTGAAGGACTGAATGACGTAATCCCGAAATTGCCAGAGGTTGTTGAGGATGTGGTTTTGCTCGAAGCCCTTGCTTTCGCCGAAGCGCGCGACGTCCAACCAATGCCTGCCCCATTGTTCACCGTAACGCGGGCTGCTGAGCAAGCGATCTACCACCTTTTCATACGCATTTGGCGCGTTGTCGTTGACAAAGGCTTCAACCTCTTCCGGCGTCGGCGGCAAGCCTGTCACATCGTAGCTCACACGACGAATCAAGGTGCGACGATCTGCTGGAGGGCTAGGCTGCAAATTATGTTCGGCGAGCTTCGCCAGGATGAAGCGGTCAATTGGATTTTGGATGTCAGATTTTGCATTTTGGACCGACGGAATAACAGGCTGTTTGAGCGGTTGTAGTGACCACCACAGTTTATCGGCGCGTTTGGCTTCGGCGATGGTGGTTTCGGTTTCTGGCCAGATTGCACCGGCATCAATCCACGCCTTGAGCAAGGCGATTTCGCGCGGGGATAATCGCTCGCCGGTCGGCGGCATCATTTCTGCTTTGTCGGTGCTAATGAGGCGGCGATGGAGTTCGCTTTCGCTGCTCTTGCCCGGCACGATGACTCTCAAGGCTGAAGCTTTTTTATCGAAGCGCAAGCCTGCCATTTGCTTATTCGCGCCGTGGCATTCGCTGCAACGCGCGTGCAAGAGCGGACGAATGTCACGCTCGAAATCTACGGCTTGTTGGGCAATCACCTGCGGCACAGGCTTCGCCAGAATGAAGCCAACGAACATCACGAACAGACATAATATTTTGACTCTGTTCATAGCTTGCTTTCCTTGATTATGCAGGTCAGTCGGTCATGAACTGAAATTTCGCCGAAAGAATTGAACAACTTCAGTAAACGCCTGATCGGCGCATTCAGGGTCATGCGCGGCACGATCATCGCGGACGAAACCGTGATCCGCCGGATATAAGCGCGTTTCGTATTTGACGTTCGCTTTTTGCAAAGCCGTTTCGATAGTCGTTCGCCCTTCTGCCGGAATCAACGGATCAAGCGCGCCAAACAAGATCAGAAGTTCGCCTTGCACTTCTGCCGCCCGCCGAAGCGAATCAGCGTTACCACCTTGCCCCAATTGGCCGTTGTGCAACCACGTTGGATAAAAGCACGCCGTCGCTTTCACATCGGGTTGCAAAGCCGCCCGAAAGGCCAGATGACCGCCAATGCAAAAACCACCCGCGCCCAGTTGCCCGGTAGCAACCATCGGATGTTGCCTTAGGTAATCTAACACCGCACGGCAATCTTCATCGAAATGCGCGAGTGGCGTGGCTTGTTGATTTTGCATTCCGCGCGACCGACCTTCATCCGTTTGTGGCAGTACGGTTCCAGCCGGTTCGAGGCGGTGGAAAATTTCAGGGGCCGCGACCACAAAGCCATATCCCGCCAGTCGCGCACAAGTGCGAATCATTGGATCGCTTAACTGAAAGATGTCTGAAAAAAGCAAAATGCCAGGATACGTTCCTGTTGTAGCAGGAGATGCAAGCAAGACCCGCATCATTTTCTCAGCGACCGCCAATTCGATCCATTCCGTTTTAATTTGCATGCGATGGCCCTTAATTGGATGTTGCTCCCATCAAGTGGGGACGAACGCGATTTCGATATGCAATGCACGCTTCGATGACGCTTCGATATTCATCCACCTCCACGTCGCGCTCGCAACAAAACAGCATCATCTCGCCGTCATCACGAAAATTCCCATCCCATTCCCGCACTTCGTCGTCGGTCCAGGCGCGAGAATATTCCTGCATTTTGGCATCATCCATTCGATCAAAATATGCCCGTAAATTCACGCTGGTTTCATCCAAAGGGTCTTCGGTCGGGTCCTGCTCAAAATTCCAAATAGGTTGCTCGAATGTCATAAACCTTTTCCTTTTTTGTCAAAGTAGATTGCCGAAGCAAATTCTTTAGGCGTATAATCCCCGTGCCTTCCAACGACACAGAAATCAGAATTATTTTCCTGAGTCGTATATCTTGTAGAAGAACAAATAGAAGCTGACAAAACAATAACGATCAAGTAGCGCTGGGAAGAAACTAGAACATTTTCATCTGTGATTGGGCCTTCAACTAATCAACGTTGCGTTCGCTATGTTATTGAGTGAACGATTAGTAAGTTTCGCCCAACCGCGTACCAAAGATCAACCCACAACAAACTCACACCTACTAGGAGGAAGTTTATTATGCGAGTGCTTATGAAATATCTTTTTCTAAGTTGTCTCCTGTTATGCATCTTGGCGCCTGCCATCTTCGCCCAAGCTCCGGTTGGAACGATTTCAGGATCTGTCGTTGACCCCACAGGAGCCATCATCCCGAATGCGGCAGTCACTATTAAAAATAAAGCGACCGGTGCCGAAAGAAAAGTGACCTCGGCTGAAGACGGAACCTTTTCCGTCGCCGCCTTACCGGCGGGAGAATATGAAGTCATAACGCAAGTTCAGGGCTTCCGTACGATTCAGCAAGAAATTACCGTGACCATTGGGACAGTCGTCACAATGGAAGTCAAAATGCAGGTCGGACAAACCAGTGAAATTGTGAACGTCGAAGGAACCGGCGCAGCCGCAATTAACACGGAATCGCACTCCATTGATGGCGTCATTACGCGTCAAAAGATTCAGGAACTGCCGCTCAACGGACGCAGTTTCCTGCAACTGGCATTTCTGGAACCGGGTGTGGGCGCATCGCCCGGAACCACTTCACAGTACAACGCCCTCTTCTCGGTTTCAATTCTGGGTGGCGCATCCAATAAAACCGCGATCACAGTAGACGGTGGGAATGTTCGCAATTCTATTGAAGGCGAAACTGGCATGAACTTCTCGCAAGAAGTGATTCAGGAATTCCAACTTTCTTCCTCCAACTTCGATCTTTCAACGGGCATCACGAGCGTGGGTGCAGTGAACATCGTTTCACGCAGCGGCGGCAATGAATTTCATGGCTCTGGCTACTACTTCTTCCGCGATCACAACATGTCCGCATATCCGGGACTAAAACGTATCTGCATTGAAACACCAACCAGCCCCGCCTGTGTCAACGCCGCTTCGCGCAAACGCGTCGAAGACCCTTATTTTGTACGCAGCAATCCAGGCGTCTGGATCGGCGGCCCAATCAAGAAGAATCGGGCATATTTCTTCACCAATTACGAATATACACGCCAAGTGCAGGCCTTTGTGGTGCAACCCAATGTCCCGTCGGTCTTCAATCAGGCAGGCAACTTCAGCAGTCCTTACAACGGTCATTTGTTTAGCGTCAAAGTTGATCTCAAGGTAAACGATAAGAACAACGTCTTTGCACGCTATTCCAGAGATCAGAACAAAGGCTTTGGTCCGAGCGGCGGTGCCACAATGCCTTCCAACTGGTTGCAAAATACCAACAGCTCGAATCAAGTGGTGGTTGGCTGGACATCAGTGCTTAGACCAACGCTGGTCAATGATTTCCGGTACAACTTCACCTATTGGCGCAACCGAAATCTGTTTGCAGATGCCAGCGTCTGTGCCGATTGTATCGGGTTAGGATTCGGTCAACTCTCCCTGCAAGGCAGCAATTTCACGGTTGGTAATACTTCTAACGCAACACAAGGTCGTGATCTGTATCGCAATACTTTTACGGATAACCTGACTTGGCAAAAAGGCTCGCATCGTATTCGGTTTGGTACTGAGTTAGAGCATGCTCCTGGCACCGGATTCTGGGGTTTTTGCGATCCTTCGTGTGATTCCGCAGCTTCGCCGGAGTTTGTCAGAAGCAACGTTCCCGCAGCGCTCGTTGGGGCCTTGTTTCCCAATCTGCCATCTGTAATTCGCACCAATGCAGATTTACTCAATCTGCCATTTCTTGGTGGCATTGTAGGAATTGGAGACCCGTCCCAGCCTCCCCCCTATAATGTGGACAAAGCCAAAATCAATAACCGGATGCGTTTCTATGGGCAGGACACCTGGAAGGTCACGCCGAAATTCACCCTCAATTATGGCCTGGCGTGGAATTTTGAAAGTACGCTCGTCAATCGTGATTTAGATAAACCCAAATTTTTGGCACCGCTTTATGGCTCCGATTTAAGCGCGACCAATAATAACTACAACAACTTCTCGCCTTCACTCGGCATTGCTTATGCACCCAATAGCAAGACGGTCATTCGTGCTGGCGCGGGAATTTATTGGGATACCGAACTGCTTTGGCGTCGCTTGCAAGAACGTGCCTACATCGGACCGGTCGGTAATGGACGCTTGCAGGTACCCAACTCTGTTTTCACCAATATCTTCCCTGGCATTCTGAACCTGAGTCGCGGCGGAACGCCTGTCCCTGTTGGTACCGCTTTACCGTTTGGCGAACTCACCACGTTGTCACTTGGTCAGTACCAACAAATTCTCAAAGCACAGCTTCCGGCTGTGACGGCGGCGTTGGCCCCGAAAGACCTCAATAATTTGACGGTTCGCAATATCCAATCAAGTAAAGCTGGGGCGCAACTTTACCCCAAAAACTATCCCGTGCAGCGCAGCTACCACATGAACTTCGGCCTTCAACGTGACCTGGGCCATGACATGGTCATCAATGTGGATTTCGTGCGGCGGGTTTTCGTGAATCTGTTGTTTGGTGAACTTGACCTCAATCGCTTCAATCGCCGCGTCAATGGCGTGCAAGCGCCGATCATTCCGCTTTGCACAACAGCCGCTCAACGCGCCGATGTGAATGCGCAATGTTCGACCGGAGCCATTACATTTTGGCAGCCCGGTGGACGAGGAACGTACAATGCCATGCTGGTCAAACTCGACAAGCGTTTCTCGAAGCGGTATCTCTTCACTGCTTCGTATGCCTTGACCAATAATCACGGCTACAATGGCATCAACGACATGGACGAGTACACCAAAACCTGGGGGCCGCAAGGTGGTCGCCACCAGTTGAATATCTCTGGTTTGGTGGATTTGCCCTGGGGCTTCCAACTCGGTGTGATTTCCTCAATGGGAAGCCGTGGCCCATTAATGCCGACGGTCTCCGGCGTTGATTTGGATGGCGACGGCACCACCTCTGAACCGCTTCCTGGTATCCCCTGGAATTGCTTCAATCGTGGCTGTGGCAAAGACACTTTGCGCAAAGCCGTGGCAGATTGGAACGCCTTGTATCCAGCAGGATCACGCGACGCG
>JAEUQN010000122.1 GCA_016789725.1 Blastocatellia bacterium
AGATTTGAGGTGGATTGAATGAGTTCACCAAATAACAAAAGCCACCGCGCGAGAGGTGGCTTTTGTTATTTGAATCGAAGCGGCTCTATACTATTTTTTCTTTTTAGCTGCCGCTTTTGCCTCTGCCCAGCGTTTCTGTTGCGCTTCTCGAATCTTTTGTTTGGCTTCTTCAGACATCGCACGCTTGCCTTTCGAGGCGGTTGCTGCTTTTGCCTTTTTGCCGCCACCGATGATAGACGCCAGTTGATCGCGCTTGGCCTGTAATTCCGCAATCTGCGCGTCAATTGCTGCTAATGCTTTGTTGATATGTTGATTCGGATCAAAACTTTTTTCTCGTGGCATTTTATTCTCCTTGTAAATATTCGGTTCAGCAGGTGAGGACTGAACTTAGTCCGCATAATGCGGCGGATTGTAATAGAAAGACTTTACTTTTTCTATAGACAATTAGCGGTAGAAGTAGTTTTTCTGTTCTAGATTTAAGACGCTCTTCTCTATCAGATTGACGAAATAAAGTCTTGACCGAAGAAAGCCAGAGTTATGAGTTATCAGGTTATCGCTCGCAAATATCGCCCCCAAACCTTTGCTGATCTAACCGGGCAGGAACATATTTCCCGGACGCTCAAAAATGCAATTGAACATAGCCGATTACACCATGCTTATTTATTTTCTGGTGTTCGCGGAACCGGTAAGACGACGACGGCACGCATTCTGGCAAAGTGCTTAAATTGTATTACGGGAGTTACCAGTGAACCTTGTTTGCGATGTCCTTCATGTGTGGAAGTTGCAGGTGGTAACTCGCTTGATGTTATTGAAATTGACGCTGCTTCCAATACCGGCGTCGACAATGTTCGGGAAGTTATCGTCAATAGTATTTCGATTGCACCTGCGCGTGATCGCTACAAAGTTTTCATCATCGATGAAGTTCACATGCTCTCGAATCAGGCCTTCAACGCGCTGCTGAAAACGTTGGAAGAGCCTCCCGCTCACGTTATATTTATGATGGCAACTACGGAGTTGCACAAAGTACCCGATACCATTTTGTCGCGTTGCCAACAATTCGAGTTTCGGCAAATTCCGGTTGATAAGATCTTCAAACGACTGCGCGAGATTGCTGACGCTGAGCAAGTTAACATCACCAATGAGGCTTTGCGTGAAGTTGCGCGCGCCGGAAATGGAAGTTTGCGTGATGCACAATCTGCGTTGGATCAGGTGATCTCTTTCAGTGGAACTAAAATTACCGAAGTGGATGTTACTCACTCGCTCGGTTTAGTCAGTACAAAAATCTTAGAGCAGACTATTAAATCAATTGCTGAGCGGGATACCGCAGGCTTACTAAAAGTAGTTGAGGAATTGGATTCAAGTGGACATGATTTGCGATTTTTTTCCCGCGAGTTAATGACGTATTTTCGCCACTTATTAGTTATTAAAACGGGCATTACCAGTAGTGATGTCTTGGGTGTTTCGGAGATTGAAATCGCCTCTCTCAAGCAAATTTCATCTAAGTTTTCTGAAGAAGATTTAGTACGCTTTTTTCATTTATTGACAGAAATCGAAAAGCAAATCAAAGATTCACTACAGCCGCGTTTTCAATTGGAAATTGGTTTGGTCAAAATCGCCCACGCTACGCGATTACGTGCCTTGGATGAAGTTATCAAACGGCTCGAAGAGCTAGAAAGCAGGCTCAGCGGGGGCAATCTCTCCGCCAATAGTTCAGTCTCAATGCCGAGCAAATCACCTTCCGTTGTGCGTGCCGATCTGCCATCAGCAAATCTTCAACGAACTACACCACCGCCCAAAGAAAACCGATCTTCCGTTGCCGCAGATTCCTTGGATGAGCCGCCGGGGTTCAGTGATTCGTTCGCTCGAAATTCATTTGAAGAACGGGCCTCCGCCCGCGCTCCTGAACCTACTCACGGTTCAATAGAGAAACCTGTTGCCGCTTCGTCGGTTTCGGTTGCGCCGGGGCAGGAGATTGAGGCCATCAAAATGGAATTGGAGAAGCGGCGCAAACCGCTGATTGTGATGGCGCTGGAAGAGGCGCGCGTTGCGTATGAAGAGGGCAAACTTATCGCAACTTTTGCTAGCGAGAATGCGTTTTCCAAACGTCTGAAAGACAGCGCAGATTTGTTCCGTGAGGTTGGTGAATATTTATTAGGGCAGCCCTTGCGACTTGAAGTCAAACTCAATGGAGAGGCGGTTGTGACACCGCTACAGGAATCCCGGCAAGCCCGTGAAAAATTGATTGAAAGTGTTAAGGATAACCCTGCGGTTAAGATGTTATTGGAAACGTTTCGGGGCGAGATCGTTGATGTTCAGGATGCAACGGCTTGAAGAGGTTATAGGGTGTCCTGAGGACCTGAGAATCTGACCAGGATCCTACAGACGCTACTAACTCTACTATGCTATGATGCCCTGCGCGCCCCACGAGCTTTATTCACGACAAACTATTTTCAGAGGAGTAATACCATGAGATTTCCTGGCGGTAATGATATTCGGCAAATGATGAAACAAGCGCAGAAGATGCAAGAGACAATGGCGAAGGAAATGGAAGCCCTGCGCGTGGACGCAGCCGCTGGTGGCGGGATCGTTACCTGTGAAATGACCGGCAATAAAGAATTGACCTGGATCAAAATTGACCCGGAAGCTGTCAACGATTTGGAAATGTTACAAGACTTGATCGTCGCTGCCGTCAACGAAGGTAATCGTAAAGTTGAGGAATCAATGCAATCCAAGCTCGGCGGCGCGCTTGGCGGTCTGAAGATTCCAGGATTGACGTAAAATCAAAAGGCAAAAGGCAAATTTCAAACAGTCGCAACTGGCATAAAAAGGGCGGAAGGTAATTTCTCTTTTTATAAAAAATAGAGGCATTGCCGACCGTTTGCTTTTGACCTTTTGAGATTTGCCTTTTGATTTCTTCATGCTTGATTACGCAGAACCCGTTACAAAGTTAATTGACGAATTCAAACGTTTGCCGGGCGTCGGACATAAATCCGCACAACGGCTTGCCTTTCATCTGCTCAAAGCCACACCCGAAGAAGCAGATCGTTTGATTGAGGCCATCCGCGAGGTCAAAGAGAAAATCACGTTTTGCTCGATTTGCAATAATCTGACGGATACAGATCCGTGTCGCTATTGCGACAATCCGACGCGCGATCACACGATGATTTGTGTGGTTGAAGAACCGTACAATCTGGTTGCTATTGAAAAAACGCGCGAGTATCACGGCCTCTATCACGTGTTGCACGGCGCGTTGTCACCGATTCGCGGCATCGGGCCGGACGAGTTGAAAATTCGCAGCCTAATCGAACGCTTGCGCCCGCGCGAAGACGGTGGGCCGGAGGTCGAAGAAGTGATTCTGGCAACGAATCCCAACACCGAAGGCGAAGCAACTGCGAATTACCTGAGCCGCTTGCTGAAACCGCTCGGCGTGAAAGTCACGCGCATTGGAATGGGCTTGCCTGTCGGCAGCGATTTGGAATACGCCGACGAAGTGACGATGCACAAAGCCCTGACCAATCGGCACGAGATGTAAAACCTGAGAGCAAAAGGCAAATATCAAAAGGCAAAAGTTCGTACGGATGGCTACGCCGATTTTTTGATAGAAAAAATAAAGTGCCGACCTTTTGATTTTTGCACTTTGCCTTTTGCTTTCACGCGAAGCGACACGATGAACAGCCTGCTCAAAATGCTGCCTGCGATGATTCGGTTGTCCGGTGACAATGAAGAGGTGCGCGAGCAGGCCGTTTTCGCGGCGTGGAAAGCAACCACGAATTATCAATTGGCACAGGCCTGCGCGCCGTTTCGCCTCTATCGTAAAACGCTCGTTATTGCGACCAAGGATCAAACCTGGAAAACACAGATGGAGCGCGAGAGTGCAGGGCTAATCTTCAAGCTGAATTCGCTGCTCAGTGCGCCCCTCGTAACCTTCATCGAATTTCGCGTAGACCCCCATCATGTCGAGCAAATGCGCCCCCCAAACGCGCACGATTTCGACTTCCATCATACGAACGAACTGGTCCGCGAATTAGCCACCAATGCCGCGAACATCAAAGACGACGCGCTCCGCGAAACATTTTTACGCGCGGCGGCACGCTGCCTGGAAAGAAAGGAAATAGATGCCAGAGGTTAGATGCTGGATGCAATTCTCACTTGTCCTAGCATCCAGCATCCAACATCCAGCATCCTCTCTATGCCCATCTCCAAAGAAGAAGTCACCAAAATCGCAACACTCTCAAACCTTGCGCTGACGCCGGAAGAAACCGAATCGTTTTCGGTACAACTCGCGGGCATCATTGCTTACATTGACCAACTCAGCGAACTCGACACTGCCAACGTGAAAGCTTGGCAACAACGCAGCGCGGGCGAAGCCATCACGTCGTATGCTGCGCGCGAAGACCGCATTGAGCCGAGCTTAGGGACAGACGTTGCCTTATCAAATGCGCCTGATCCTGACCTCGGACATTTCGGTGTGCCGAAAGTCATAACGTAACGCGGGCAGCCTGCCCGCGCGTCTGTATTCGCTTTGCGGGCGAGCCGCCCGCGCTACGATAAATTCATGACCACCAATTTAACCATTGACGAACTGCACCAACTCTACGCTTCCGGCGGGGCGAAGCCGAGCGAAATCACCGCCGCCGTTTTGGCGCGCATCGAACAATCCACTGAACGTCTCAATGCGTTCATCACGATCAACAAAGACGCGGCGCTCAAACAAGCCGAAGTTGCTGACGCGAACATCAAAGACGCCATCACCACACAGCCGCTCGCAGGCATTCCGGTCGCCGTCAAAGACAACATGTGTACGACGGGACTGCGCACGACGTGCGGCTCGAAGATTCTCGGCAACTTTCTGCCGCCGTACACCGCAACTGCTGTCGCCAAGCTCGAAGCCGCAGGCGCGATTCTTGTCGGCAAAACAAATCTCGATGAATTTGCGATGGGGTCTTCCAATGAAAATTCCGCGTTTGGGCCAGTACGCAATCCAATCAATGAAGATTATGTCCCCGGCGGTAGTTCGGGTGGTTCCGCCGTTGCCGTTGCTGCGGATTTAAGCTCGGTTTCGCTTGGGTCAGACACGGGCGGTTCGATTCGCCAGCCCGCTTCATTTTGCGGGGTTGTTGGATTGAAACCAACCTATGGCCGCGTGTCGCGTTACGGACTGGTCGCGTTCGCCTCATCGCTGGATCAAATCGGCCCATTCGGCAAAAACGTCCGCGATGTCGCGCGCACGCTCAGCGTGATTGCCGGGCGAGATCGTTACGATGCAACTTCTGCGAACGAACCGGTGCCGAATTTCCTGAACGCTTTGACCGGCGACATTCAAGGTTTGCGCGTTGGCGTACCGCCTGAATGCTTTGGCGAAGGGCTGGACGCAGAAGTCAAAACCGCAGTGGAAGCCGCGATCAAAAAGCTGGAAGAACGCGGCGCAGAGATTGTCGAAGTCGCGTTGCCGCACTCGAAATATGTCGTCGCAGTGTACTACCTGATCGCCACCGCCGAAGCGTCATCGAACCTGGCTCGCTTTGATGGCGTGCGTTACGGCTATCGCTCTGAGACCGCGAAAACATTGGCCGAAATGTACCAGCACACACGCGACGAGGCCTTCGGGGCAGAAGTCAAACGCCGCATCATGCTCGGCACGTTCGCGTTGTCATCAGGTTATTACGACGCGTATTACGAAAAAGCCCAGCGCGTCCGCACGATGCTGTGCAATGACTTTGCCGAAGCGTTTCAGAAATGCGACGTGATTGCGACGCCGACTGCACCGACGCCGGCCTTCAAGCTCGGTGAAAAAGTGAACGATCCGTTGGCGATGTATCTGGACGACATTTTCACCGTGACGATCAATTTGGTCGGCGTGCCTGCGATCAGCGTGCCGTGCGGTGCGTCGAGCGCTGGGCTGCCAATTGGCCTGCAATTGATCGGCAATCACTTTGACGAAGCACGGTTGCTGAATGCCGCGTATGCGTATGAGGCGTGAGTTTGGTTTGAGATGAAAGGAAGCAGTGACTATGAAACCTCACCGATTTACTTTTGCATTGATCCTGGCAACTTGTGGAATGCTTAGTTTTTCGCAAGCTGTCAATGCCTGTACTTGTGCATCCCCGCGCACTGTCTGTGAAGCGTTTGGGAGCGCGACCGCCGTCTTTGTGGGCAAAGCAATTGGGGCTAAGTATAGTCAGCCATATAAAGATAAAACTGGAAATAACCAGACATACTTGGGCGGGGAAATCTACTTCGATGTACAAGAAGTATTCAGTGGCGTGAAAGGCCAAAAACGAGTGACGATTCATTCTGGTATGGGAGGAGGGGATTGCGGGAAGGCTTTTATAAAAGGGGAAACTTATTTGCTTTATGCTTATGGCAAAACGGACAGTCTATCTACCAGCATTTGTACCAGAACTCGTTTCATTGCAGACGCGAATGAAGATGTTGATTACTTACGCCACCTGCCACCAGAGGGTGTAGGCGCGAGGTTATACGGCGAAGTTTCTAAAACCTCAAAAGAGGAAGATGCGGACGGACGTTTGAAAAGGGAAGGCTTAACTGGCATCAGGATCATCATAAAAAGTGATCGCGGCGAAACCCAAATCGCTGAAACCGATCAGCGAGGAAAGTACGAAATTACGGGGCTAAAATCGGGGAAATATAGGGTTGAAGCCGAATTGCCAGATGGATACAAGAGAGGAGAGTACAAATCCGAGCAGGAATTTTCTGTGCAGGATCGAGGATGTGCGAATGTTGGTTTTTGGGCACAACCTGATAACCGGATCAGGGGAAGAGTGGTAGATGCAGATGGCAAGATTCCAAAAAAAGTGGAATTGGTTCTCATCAATGCTCGTCCCAAAGATGGAGATCAAACAGAGCCTGATGAAGTCGCCAAAGAATACTTCGATCCCAAAAACGAATGGAATAAGGATGGTCGGTTTGAGTTCGGATGGAGCGACACACTCGAGCCGGGCGAATATCTACTTGGTGTGAATATCATAGACACTCCTGATGATGATTCTCCTTATGCACCAACTTATTATCCCGGTGTCAAAGATCGCGCTCAGTCTACTGTGTTGAAAGTAGGGCTTGGTACAGTCATTGAAGACATTGTGTTTCAATTACCTCCGAAATTGCGTAAACATACAATTCGCGGCGTCATCATTTGGCCCGATGGACGCCCAGTTGCCAACGCTGAGGTTTATTTACAGGATGAAACTCGCCCTGATTGGTCAGTCAATGGTTTCCAGCAGACAGATGCGCAAGGTCGGTTTACTTTGACTGGCTACATCGGCTTCAACTACGAAATCCTCGCTGAGGCAGAAAAATATCCTAACGCGCCCGAAGGCAAAAAACAGGAAATGGAAGCAGAGCCTTTCAAAATCAAGCTCACCAACGATGTTGCCGGAATCAAAATCGTTTTGACGAAAGAAAAGAAGAAAGATGAATAAGCTCAACACGCAACCCAACCGCCGCGAATTTCTGAAAACCACTGGCCTCGCTACGCTCGCGCTGTCTATGCCCATTGCTGCGAAATCGAATGAACTGCTCGTCTATATTGGCACCTACACCAACAAAGGGACGAGCGATGGCATTTACATTTGCAAACTGAATTTGGCAACGGGGGCGTTGACGAAAGTTGGTTCAGCGAAATCACAAGACCCGGCGTTTCTGGCGATTGATCGCAAGCGCAAGTTTCTGTATGCAGCGAATGAAATCGGCGAGTTCAATGGCAAGAAATCCGGCGCGGTCAGCGCATTTGCGATCAATCAAAAAACGGGCGAGTTGACGTTCTTGAATCAACAGGCAACGAATAGTCCGGGGCCGTGCAGCGTAACGGTGGATAAGACTGGCAAATGCGTTTTGGCGGCGAATTATTCCGGTGGCAGCGTCACCGCTTTTCCGGTCAAAGCCGATGGCAGCTTGAGTGAGGCGAGCGACCTGATTCAGCATCAAGGCTCCAGCGTGAATCCGAATCGCCAGAAAGAGCCACACGCGCATACGATTATTATTGATGACAGCAATCGGTATGCGTTCTGTGCCGATTTGGGGATGGACAAGGTGATGATTTACAAACTGGACGCAAAGCGCGGCAAGCTCACGCCCAACACGCAAGCCTTTGCTGCCGTCAAACCCGGCGCAGGGCCGCGTCATTTCAAAATTCACCCCAATAATAAGTTCGCGTATGTCATCAATGAGCTTGATGAAACGGTGATCGGATTCGCTTTTGACAAGGCAGGTGGCACGCTCAAGGAAATCCAAACAATTTCGACTTTGCCTGCGGATTTCACCGGGACAAGCTATTGCGCTGATATTCACGTGCATCCATCGGGTAAGTTTTTGTATGGCTCGAATCGCGGTCACGACAGCATTGTGGTATTTGCGATTGAGCGCGCGACGGGCAAGTTGACTTTGGTTCAGCATCAGGCGACAGGCGGCAAATGGCCGCGCAATTTTGCCGTGGACCCGACCGGCCAATTCCTGCTGGTTGCGAATCAAAACACCAATAATATCGTAGTCTTCCGCATTGAAGCGCAAACCGGCAACCTGATGCCGACCAATCAGATGCTTGAAATCCCGCTGCCTGTCTGTCTTAAACTCATTCCGACTTTTTCGTGATGAGGGGGAGGGGCTGTTTTCAGAACCCCCATCCTGCCAACGTCTTTTCGTCTTTGATCAACAGGCGATTGCCGACGATCACTGGATGCGCCCACGTTGGGCTGTCCGCCACGTCATAGCGTTTGAGCAGGCTCGGTCCTTTGCTCGACACATTCGAGATCAGCAAGTCTGCACCGTCGGTCAGCGAAAACATCACATTGCCTGCCATCACCATCGCCGCGTTTTCGCCTTGTCGCCCATCGCCCATCCAGAGCGTTTTACCAGTTGCTAAATCCAGGCAGAAGAATTGACCTTTTTGTTTGTGCGAGAGGCCGAACAGCCAATTACCGTTGATCAGGGGCGAGTTCATGTACATCGAAACGTCGTTGTTGTGCCACACCTTATCTGTGACCCAGATGTTGTTGCGCCAGCCGGGGCGAATCGCAAACACGCCTTTGCCAATGCCCGAAAAAACGATTGTGTCTTTCCATTGAATCGGCGTCACGATGTTTTGCACATAGACCGTATCGAACGGAATTGTCCACAGCGGATAGCCATTGTCTGCCCAAATACTGACAATGTGTTTCTGCGATTGCGTGATGATTTGCCGCTTGCCCACAAGGTCAACGATGATCGGCGAAGCATAGCCGGGGCCATCTGCTGTCCACGCCCATTTTTCCGCGCCGCTTTCGGCATCGAAGGCAATCAGGCCGCCAGAATTGCTGCCGCCAACATGCGCGATGACCAGGCCACGATCCACGATGGGCGACATTGCTGTGCCAAAATCGGGGGCGTTTTCTTTGAAGCGTTTGCTGAATTCTTTGCGCCAGCGCAGTTTGCCTGACGCGGTGTCGTAGCACGATAAAATGCCTGTGATGCCGAGCGTGTACAGTTTGCCGTTGCTGACCACGGGCGTTGATTTCGGGCCTTTACCGTGGCCCGTCGCGGCTGGATTCATTGTGTATGATGCAGCGTAGCCGTCCTGCCAAAGCGTTTTTCCGGTTTCCAAATCAAGGCATAGCACGACTTCGCGTTCGTCTTGCCGCGTGTGCAAATAGATGCGTTTGCCGACGACGACAGGTGTTGCATGACCAATACCGACGGGTACTTTCCATTTCTGCGTCAGTTTCTCCGGCCACGTTTTAGGGGCGACGAAGCCTTGCACCTGCCCGTCTCGATTGGCCCCTCGCCATTGCGTCCAATCCTGGGCGAACGTGGGTTGCAGGAAAATTACGAAAAGAACAAACAGCACAAATCTCATTACGAATACTCCAGTATCTTGCTTGTAGATTATTTTGGAATGCGGGCGCAAGTATAGCATTGCCTCCTGCGCTTGCACGAACGTTGACATCACCGCACCGCCTCTATACGATGCTGCCGCTGGTTATTCACCGAAAAATTTCAACTCATTTTCAGGGAGTGTGATCCATGTTCCTCCGGTTTGCCGTCACGTTTGTTTTGGTGCTTGCTGCTGTTGCGTTCTTCCAACTGCCTGTCGCTTCAACTGCGCCGGGCAATGCCAATTGGCCGCAATTTCGCGGCGCGGGTTCATTGGGCGTGGCAGAAGACCCAAACCTGCCGGACCAATGGAGTGCTACCGAAAATGTCGCGTGGAAGACCGAAATCCCCGGCGTCGGATGGTCGTCGCCGATTGTCTGGGGCGACCACATTTTCCTGACTTCGGTGATCAGCGCCGATTCCAAAGAAGCACCCAAGAAAGGCTTGTATTTTGGCGGTGAGCGGCCTGCACCCAAAGACGAGCACCGGTGGATGGTCTATGCCGTGAGCTTCAAGACGGGCAAGATTCTTTGGGAAAAAGAGGTGCATCGTGGCGCGCCTGCCTTTTCACGCCACTTGAAAAACAGCTATGCGTCGGAAACGCCTGTGACCGATGGGCAACGAGTGTATGCCTACTTCGGCAACCTTGGCATTTTCTGTTTTGATCTGAAAGGCAAACTGTTGTGGGAGCAAAAGTGGGACGCGCGCAAAACCCGCTACGGCTGGGGAACGGCAGCTTCACCGATTGTTTACAAAGAACATTTGTATTTGCTCAACGACAACGATGAGCAATCGTACCTGACCGCGCTCGACAAAAAGACCGGAAAACAAATCTGGCGCGCTGACCGTGAGGTCGGCACGAATTGGGCGACGCCATACATTTGGGAAAGCGGCCAGCGCACTGAGCTGATTGTTCCCGGCACCAAAGCTGTGCGGTCGTATGACCTGACGGGCAAGACGTTGTGGGAGTTCAATGGGATGTCTTCGATAGCAATTCCGACGCCGTTCTCGAAGTTCGGTTTGCTCTACATCGCGTCGGGATACGTTGGTGATCAGCATCGCCCCGTGTACGCGATCAAGCCCGGCGCCTCGGGCAACATCTCGCTGAAAGAAGGCGAGACGAGCAATCAATACATCGCGTGGTATTTGCGGCAAGGCGGGCCGTACAACCCGTCGCCGATTGTCTACGGCGATATTTATTACACGCTTTATGATCGCGGCTTTTTCACCGCGAATGACGCCCGCACAGGCAAAGAAATTTACGGCAAGCAACGCCTCGACGCCGCCGCAGGCGCGTTCACCTCTTCACCTTGGGCCTACAACGGCAAACTGTTTTGCCTGAGCGAAGACGGCGACACTTTCGTGATTCAGGCGGGCGGCGAATACAAACTGCTCGGCAAAAATTCGGTGGATGAATTGTGCATGGCCACGCCTGCGATTGCGCGCGGCAGTTTGATTTTACGCACGGCATCGAAGCTGTATCGCATTTCCAAAGGCGGGAAATGATGTGTGCTTTGGAGAACCAGGTTTTTACCAAAACTCAGCGTTCCAGGACCACGCTGGCCGGCATTGGGGTGCCCTTCAACGCCGGCAGAAGACAGACAGAACAACATACTTTGATAAGCCGCGCCCGGGCACGCTGCAGCTCTTTATCATCTTTCAGCCACGCTTTGACATCCGCCAGCAGCCGCGCCACATGCGGATGCTTTGGAGTCTCAATGCAGTAATGAATCCATTTCTATAGAAATCTTTTTGAAATGACTCAACCCAAACGAGTGCTCATTCTTTGCACGGGCAATTTCGCCCGGAGCCAGATGGCAGAAGTCATTCTGCAACATGATGGTAACGGGGCTTTTCGGGTTGAAAGTGCGGGAGTCAAACCGAGCCACGTCAGACCCGAAGCAATTCAGGCGATGCAGGAAATCGGCATTGATATTGCCGGGCATCGCTCAAAATCTGCGGCGCGGCAGCGTTGAAAGCCTTGCCAGAGCGATTGGGACAACTGCCACCGATGGAAGTGGCCTTGCCTGGAATGACATTAGCATTATTCAATCACTTCACTGCGCGCTGCTGCGGGTGGTCTGCTGTTCCGCATCAAAGCCCCCACGCCTCATTGAAAAAGCCTGCCAACACAATCTTGCCCGGATAGCGAAAATCGGGCGGCGTAGTCGTGTCCACCACCGCATAATCCGGCAGCTTCGGAATTTGCCGCGCGTTGTTTAGATAATCAAATTCGCGGAACGTGAAGCCGCTGTTCAGCACTACATATTTGCTTGGGTTCAGCGGATTGGGGAAGATCAGAATCGGCGCGTGTGTCGCGGCGGCATAACGTTTATCGCCAATAACGACGCTATCGGCGCTCCACTTGATCGGCAACTTGTCGGCAATACGCGCGAGGATTTTGTTGCTGCCGGGATCGCCCCACAAAATCAAATTGCTGGCGGCAATGTCAGCCTCAGCGATCTCGGCATCCGTACGCACTTGCGCCTCGCCGCGAAAATGCCGCCGCCATTCTTTGATCGCGCGTTGTTGTTCGCCGGAGACCCAATTCGCTATGCCGGGTGCGAGCGGTGTTCCTGTTGGCGTGACGAAAATAAAACTGTCGAGAAAGGCATCGTCAATCGGGCCTTGCAAGCCGTGAACTTTGCGCAAGCCTGCCTCAACAGGAGAATTGGTGACGGTCCATTGATTGCCGTTTTTGCGGAAATGAACTTTCCACGAACGATCCGACATTGGAGCGGCAACCGTGAGCTTTTGTCCGTCAATCGTGACTACTGGTTTGCGCGTGCTATCCAGCAGACAACCGCCCGGCCCCATCGCAAAGGTAAATGCTGTCACGTTCGCCGTCTCAACATTTACTGCGTTATCGCCAATGATTTCGGCATTCAATCGCGCCCGCTCCCAATGCTGATTGAGCGCGTCAATCGTTACCCATTTCATTTGGTTGTAGGTCAGCGTCCACGTCGTGAACTTGATTTTACGCGGGTACGGATCGCGCCCGCGTTCGGCGATAGCATCAAGGATGCGGTCAATTTCAACTTTGGAATCGGGGTGATAGCTATGCCCGGTCTTGGGACCGACGATGCGCGTAAGCCGTAGTCCTTCCGCTTCCATCGCCTTTTCCATCATATCGGCGGCTTGCTTCTGTCCGTCGTTTTCGCCGTTGTACGCAACAATCGGCGTGTTGAATAAATTGATCGCATAATCGGTCGCGTCATAAAGGTGAAATAATTTTTGCTCCCACCACGGCGGTGCTTCAGGACCATCGAGTTTCAACCGCAGGAACTGTGCGGATTCGCTGAAGCCTGCGCCCGGTGCCATCGCTGCCCACAAGCCGGGATAATGCGTTCCGAACTGCCAGGTCGAAGCGCCGCCCATCGAAAAGCCGCGCACGATGATGCGGTTTTCATCAATGCGGTATTGCTGTTTGACCTTGTCGAGCGTCTCGAACAAATCTACTTCGCCCGCGAATTTATTGGCGTTGCAATAGCGTCCGTACAGATGCACAACGATGGTGTCACGCGGCGTAAATTCGCCCATCCGGGTTTCGCGCTCGGTCAGAAAATTCACTTCGCTCAAGGTTTCGCCGCGTCCGTGAAACCACGTATCCAAACGCCATTTGTGAGTTGTATTTGGCGTAAAAGTGGGCGGAATCACGAGGCCATACGGTTGCACGCTTTTGTCTATCTTGGAGACGTAGCCGCGCACGACTAATCCTGTTGCCGTCGTCCACGGTGCTTTCCCCTCGGCCAATTGTCGCGCGCGTTCTTCGCCGTGTTGCAGCAGCAGTTTCGCTTTGAAAACTTCCTCAAGTTTGAAGAACTCATTGTATAGCAGCGCGTATCGCACCGCTTCGTGATAGATCATCACATCCGGCAACAACGGATGATGGCCGAGCTTATCTATCGCAGCTTTCAATCGCTTCAATCCGTTTTCGAGTTCGGTGCGATCCGGTGCCGGAACTTCGACACCAGCAGGCGGAATCGGGCGCATCGAAGGGCGTTGTTGCGCTGGCTGTTGGGCCAGGGCAACAGCCGTGAACAGCAGCAGGCAAAAGAGGTTTTTCATAGCGTTCGCATCATTCAAAAGATAAGACCTTACCGTTTTCAAAAAGCAGTTGTTTGGCTTCTTTCCAGTTGGGCATTTGATCGCATCGAAAAGTGTAAATTCTAATTTCCGTGGATAAGCTTCGGCTGAATTTCATTGCTTCCCGGTGTGCGCCAGAGCGGGCGAATTGCTTGACGTCTTCTTCACTTTGCCACGCACTCAACGTGTAATGCGTGTATCCGAAGCCCGTGTGTTTCATCGAAATGAAGCCGGGTTGTGTTTTTGTCTGACGAACAACGTGCATTGATAGATAAGACATTTTGAAAAAGCCCCAGAGTCGTCGCAGCTTCAATGACGTTACAGTAATAATCATAGGTTCAGGTTTTTGAGTGCCGGTGACTATGCGCAAGTAGTCGGTGTAAACAATCGGCTCTCTGCGCTTGCGCCAGGCAGGCGAATCATCTTGTCAAACTTCAGCCCCAGCTTGCTCAGCACGCGAATCGAAGCGTGATTATCCGGCGCGGTAATCGCAACGATGCGCTGTAGCCCAAGCGTCTCTTGGGCAAAAATCATCACCGCCGAAGCTGCTTCAATCGCATAGCCTTTCGACCAGAATTGCGGCAAAAATGCGTAACCAATATCGGGGGCATCTAAGCCGTCTCGTTTTATCAATCCGCAAATCCCGATGGGGGCATCCGTTTCTTTCAACTGAACCAGGAATAACCCAAAGCCGTGTTCGACGTAACTTGCTTGGGGCCCCGTTTGAATATAGTGCCGCGCCTCGTCCAGCGTGCGGACGCGTTTGTCGCCAATGTTTTCGAGAAAGGATGGTTCGTTCAAAAGAGTCAGAATAAACGCTGCATCGTCCGATTGCAGGTGACGCAAAATAAGCCGTCCCGTTTCGCAAATGTGGAGTGAGTGGGGTGCCATGCCATCCATTTTGGCTACAGAAAACGGACAATCAAAAATTGGTACTTGCCGCGAATTTTACCCTTGTCCTTACTTTTCATTTCGTTCGCGCTGTATCTGCGCGTAATAGTTCTTTTCATTCATTGCGACGAAATTGCGCAAGCCTTCGGGATCAATAAATGGATTCGGTTGTGTGCCAAGTCGCTTGACCTTTTCTTCCATATTGAAAAACGGCGCGTGCGGCCCTAAAAACACATCGCAAGGCAATGATTTCATAACTTGAAAGGATTTCGCATAAGCTTCTTTCACGCCCGCCCAGGTTGGATTATTCACCATTCGCACGCCGGGATTGATGGACAAGCTGCATGTGAAAACGACGTTGTATTTTTTGCCGTTTTCTTCCGTGACCATTGTCCAGGCGGTATTGCCTTCGGTGTGACCGGGCGTCAAATGCGCGGTCATGGCGACTTCGCCAAGGCGCACGGTTTCGCCGTCTTTGAGAATTTTGTCTACCTTGAAAGGTTTGTAAAAAGGCTTGATCGGGTGAAAGCCTTTTTGCCCGCCGCTTTCCATAATTTCGACGTCGCCTTTCATCGCATACACTTTTGCACCCGTAGCTGCTTTCATGTCTGCGTGTCCGGCTACGTGATCGAAATGCGCGTGGCTGGACACCATGATTTTTACGTCTTTCAGCTTGAAGCCGAGTGATTCAATATTGGCGCGAACGATGGGCGAGGATTCTTGCAATGCAGTGTCGAGCAAAATCAATCCTGCTTTAGTCTTGATGATGTAACAGGCCAAGCTACTGGTTCCGACGTAATAAATATTGCCAATGATTTGGAAAGGTTTGAATGGCTGGTTCCATTCTTTAATCATTGATTCGTATTGCGAAAATGTTGGCGCAGGCAAAACCGTAAGTGCGACAATGATAAAAAATATGCAAAGAAAATTTTGTTTGCGGGTCATTAAAAATCCTCTTGAAGAAATTGGTTTTTATCGTGAACTAGCTTAACGCTTTTTTCATAAAAAATCGCTGCTGTCCCGCCGGATAATTATCCAAGATGGCAAAGACTTCATAACCCAACTTTTCATAGAACGGGCGTGCTTGATAACTGAACGTATCGAGATGCGCGAATTGACAGCCGCGTGTACGCGCTTCATCTTCCAGCGCGAGCAACAATTGCTTGCCATATCCGCCGCCGCGCAACTCTTCCGACACCCATACTAATCCAACCGAAAGCCAATTCCAGTTGATATATCCCCACACTCCGCCGACCAGTGTCCCAGTTTCATCGCGCATCAATGACGCGATGGATTGAAAGCCGGGTGCGTGTGTATGCGGCAATGAATGTGCGCTCAATCCTTGTGAAAGTACGGCCACGTCGGCGCTGCTGGGGTGATCTTCGATGGTAAAATTGTACATATCAATCAACAATGAATAAGGTCGCGCCGACCGCCGTAATGGATCGGTGTGGCGTATCGTTATCCGCCACCTGATAGCTCATCCCTGGCGTGAGAATAATCATCCGACCATCCGCCAATTCGGTGTGAAGCTCGCCTGCCAGACACAACAGGATATGTCCTTTGCTACACCAATGATCGGCCCGGTAATCCGGCGTGTATTCAACCATCCGCACACGAATCTGACCAAAGTTGCAGGTGCGCCAATACGCCACACCGGTCTCGCCGGGGTGTTCGGTGCGCTCAATGGTTGACCAATCTGTGACGCCAAATGGAAGATCAGTTAGCTGCATTGTGAAGCCCCTTGAAAGACGTGAAAGGCCGTATAGCCCGATTCGCTACGCGACAAAACGCAAATCTGCGGTCGCCCGCCAATCCGTGCCAGCCGAGCGTTGCCAATTCCAGCGCCGCGCCAATCATTGATTTGATTGAGTAGCGAAACAGCCCCGCGATGCGGCCAAGTTCAATCGTTGTACCATTACTCATATTTCCTGATACCGCTCCGGCGCATACCGTTTGGCAAGCAAACCCGTAGCTTCTTCGATGTTGATCGCCTGCACGAGCAAGCCCTCTTCGCCATAAGGCAAATAGGCCTGACATTCGCCTGACGGAGCGATCAAACTGGTCGCAGATTCCTGATACCGCACCGCGTAATTGATGCTGGCAAAATAAATCGTGTTTTCGCGGCTGCGCATCATCATCGCCTTTTCGTAATACGGCGAACTGGTCGCACCCCATTCGGTCAGTTGCACGCCGGTTTGTTCATATCCTGTGAGTTGGGGGTGAAAAACGATTTTCGCCCCGCGTACTGCGGCCCAGCGCACCGTTTCAGGATAGCGCCAACCTTCGTGGCAAATCGCTATGCCAAATTTCACACCGTTGATTTCAAAGACTTGCCGCGTATTGCCGGGGACATAAAATTGATCTTCGGACGGATCAACCTGATTTTTGGTTTGGATGCCTTGCAATTCGCCTTGTGCGTCAATCACGTACGCCGCAATTTGTCGCCCTGCGTTTGTGATGCGTTCTGTTCCCAAAATCGTAGCAACCTGGTAAGTGCGCGCCCATTGCGAAACGGTTTTGAGGACGCGTTCTTGTTGCGTCCGATCAAACGGCGGGACCACAAAATCCTGTCCGCGCAATCCGGGCAACCACGCTTCAGGGAAACATACAATTTCTGCTTGCTGCGCTGTTGCTTCAGCCAGAAATTGCCTGACCTTCTCTAAGCCTTCATCAATGGAAGTAACGACACGCGGTGTCGCCAACGCAATCATCATAAGCTCTGTAAAGTTTACGTTTATGGATTCAACACAGACAGATAGGCTTTCCACGGGCCAACCGCATCGCCATATTGCTTCGCCATTGTCCGCGTAATCTGTGTTAGGTGACTAAGATCATGCACCACCCACGTTGCCAGTAATTCTTCCAATCGCACCGAACCTAATGCCGGATGCGTCCCGCGCTTGTCCAAATCTTCTGCCGTAATGTTCAGACTGGCGAGCGTGGCGAGGCTTTGCGTCCTCAGCTCAGCAAAGGTCGCAAGCAAGTCGGCGAGGCTTTTCCCGTTGCTTTCCTCAAACTGTGCAAAGCGGTCGAACGGCGGAAAGGTTTCAGCTTCGCCGGATTGCAATATGATTTTGAGGCGAGGAACCCAATCGGTGCGCTCACCGTGAATCAGATGACCAAGCACGTCATACGGTGACCAGGTTTGCTCGCCTTCGTTATTTTCCGTCCATTCTGACGCCAGGCCACTGAGCAACGAATCAAGCACAATCGGTGTGCGGGTCAGAATTTCAATGGCTTGATCCAGATTGAATAACATCTTGTTCCTCGGTTCATTGTAAGCAGGCGACTGCGTTGTGCATGGCCAGGAGTGCGATCCGTTTTAAATGCTACTGACTGCCATTCGTTGCAGCCAGTTTTTCTTCACGCCAATCACAGGTAACTTAACCACCAATCTTTGCGTCGTCGTTTCACTTCGGCAAACCAGCGGCAGAGCGGGTACAACAGCAACAGTCCAATCAACCAAAACAGGTATACCACCCAGAGCTGGAATCCGAGATTGCCGGGATTGGGTCGAGGTTGTTCCAGCAATCCCATGAATAACCACGCCGTTGGTTTGCCCGCCAGATAACTGACCACAATGGCTAAACCGTGTGCCGTAAACCATTGCCCGATGTAAAAAAGAAGCGGCACGCGTCCGAAGGTGATGAAAATGCGCGACATTGTACCCTGGCTACTATGTCCGCTTCGCTCAAACCAGGGCAGCGCCAGAATCCCGGTGCCAATCGTCATCAACAGGAACAATAACGAAGGCGGATATTTCGATACGTTGAGGAATGAAAGTATCGTGAAAAGCGCATTTTTCTGTACGCTCCATTTGCTCGGATCACCGTAGATATTGATGCCGCGCAGCACCACGAAGCCTACTAACATGGCGGTTCCCAGTTTGAATAAAAATCGCTGTCGTCGTTCTGGTTCCCATTGGTAAATCGCACCGAAACAATAACCCGCCGCCAGCACGCCAATCCACGGGATCAGCGGATATAACACTAGGCCATAAACTTTTGGCGTAAAAAAAATCACCCCCGGCTGATGGAGGATCATCCAGATGGAGGCTCCCAGTCCAGGTGGTTTGGCTTGAACTTTGTCGAGCAAATTATGCAGCACGATCATCGCAATGCTGCCGATAGCAACGACGCGCAGCGGCAGGTAAATTAACCCTGCCAGCACGATCATCCCAACACCAATCGCCCAAATCACCTGCAACATCAGCGCAAAGTGAAAGTCGAGATTGAACCAGACCAGGACGCGGATCACTGTAAATTCCAACAGGATCAGCCACAGCCCGCGCGTGATGAGAAACCTTGATAGCTCCGGTTTGCTTTTGCCGCGCATCGTCTGTAAATACGCGCCTGTCCCGGCCAGAAACACAAACGTCGGCGCGCAAAAGTGCGTAATCCAACGCGTAAAGAAAAGGATGGGGTTGGTTTGGGTGAGATCGGTGGGATCGAAACTCAGCCCGGCATTATGGAAGAATTCGCGTGTGTGATCCAAAAGCATAATCACCATTACGATGCCACGCAGTAGGTCTACGGCATTCACGCGCAGGATTGGAGTCGCTGGGGTAGTCATGTAGTTTCTTCAGGGCTTTTCGGCGCGGATCATTTCTTCAACGGCGGCTTGTTCGATGGGCGCTTCCAGCATTTGCTGCACGCTCCAGTGCTGTTTCTCCAGCAAGTGCGCGACCAGCAGATGAAACCGCCAATACAAGCCCGATTTCGCCCAATCCATTTTGGGATCATCGGCCAGAAAGGCGCGCTTCGCTTCGTCATAATTGAAGGTTGCGCCTTTGCCCACGTAATCCGCGTAGCCTTCGCGCTTCCATTGCGGCAAGCGGTGATAGTCAATCGGACCAACAGCCTGTCCTGTCAGCGTATGCGTGATTTCGTGCGCGATGAAATAATCGAGTGTGCGGTCTCCGGGTACGCGGCCACCTTTGGGACCGATCAAACAGTTTTCCTCGATGATTGAATCGCGCAGGAAGACATTGGTTGTGAATGGATAGTAATTCACTCCGCCCGCGCCATAAACGTACGTGAAAAAGAGCCGCTGTCGCCAGCGCGCATTGCAAATGAACACGAGGTGCTGTTGCTCGGCGGCATAGAGCGGCGATTTAGCGAGTTTGGCTTCGACCAATTCCAGCACCCGCTGACCGGATTCCAGCGTGAAAGGCTGATCGGAATAGAGCGACAAATTTTTAGCCTTCACTGAAGCGTGAAAAAAAGGCTGTGGCACGCTCAGCAATACCCAGATCAAGGCGATCCCCGCCACAAATGCCGCTCCAATTTTCAGCAAGAGCTTTTTCGTGATTTTCATCTTGTACAACCACTCGCGTTATTTTCCCGGTTGCAGGTGCATCTGCATAAACTTCAAAAACAAATCCCAATCCGACGGAATCGTGCCGTGTCCGCCCGCGTGCATCACATAACCGAGCGTGTGAAAAATCGTTTGTCCCGCCGCAGGCATTTGTGTTGTGCCGAGTCCTTCTTTGCCAAGCAATTTGAAAACAGGCTCGGCTGCTACGGCAGCTAAGAACTCGCCTTTTGGATCAGACCAAACATCCGTGTCGCCCGTTTGCAACAACACCGGACGCGGCGCGATCAGCGACACAAGCATATGCGCGTCAACGGGAAATTCATTCACGCGGTCGCCATACTTGCCGTAATTCGCCGCAAACTGATACGGGTAGCGCGTCGCTTCGGTCAAATGCTTGATCGTTTCGCCGTAGTTGCGCCGACTGATGGCCGCGCCACCTTCGCCCGAACAACTCGCAATCACCATCGCAAAACGCGGATCGTGCGCGCCCGCCCACATCACGGTTTTGCCGAGGCGCGAAATGCCCGTAATGGCGACACGCTTGGCGTCTACGCCTTTGTCAGTTTCCAAATAATCCAGCGCACGACTTGCGCCCCACGCCCACGCCGCAATCGCGCCCCATTCGTTTGGGGCAGGTTCAGTTTGCCCCGGCTTCAGGTACAAAGCGCGCACGCCGTGCGGCACGCCGCCCAAGAAATCCGGGTCAACATCGCC
>JAEUQN010000123.1 GCA_016789725.1 Blastocatellia bacterium
GACCGGGCCTTTCAGGAATACGCGCGTCCGGCGCAGCGAATCCCACGCTTCCTGCGGAATACCGGAGGTATTGCCCGCCAGATAGACTTGTTCGCCAATGGCAATCTCTTCGATTGCGATTTGTGCTCCGGCAGCTTCCAACACGCGTAAGGTCGCCGCCATAATTTCCGGCCCGATGCCGTCACCGCGCGCGATTGTGATAGGGACTAGGTTCATAAATTGTTTCCTTTCTGGTTGATGAAATTCTAGTTCAAGGTGATGCGGCAGAGTTTCAGCGTCGCTTGTTTCACATGACCGCCGTTTCACTCAGCAATGGTTTGAAACCACGTTGTCGTTGATCGTAAGCATAGAAAATGCCGCTTTCCTGGCGATAGAACAAACCGTGCAATTGAATCTGGTCACGAAATTGATGATTCTGTACCACTTCCATTTGGCTGAGTCGCTCCATTTGCTCGGCCAGTTGATCCTGAAGTCGCGTGGCCTGAAGCTGCCCTTTCATCAGGCGATCTAACAGCGAATTGGAAGCCGTGAGCGGATCGTCCCAGTTTCTGGTTTGAGTTTTGACTTTGCCACCTAGTAATTTGACCTGCGCTTCGGGTAACTCTCCTTGCGAATGACCGACTAGCAGCACCCCCTTCACTCCCAGCTCAGCGATGGCCCATTCGACCAGCTCAGCCATGAGCGCGTCATTCATCTGCAAGCGATGCTGCGGCAATGCCAGCACGGCCAAGACGCTTTCAGGAAATGCTTCATCCAATTGCGCCAGCAACTGCGTGTCATTGTGTGCCAAGACCAACCAGTCTACGGCGACAGGTTGCGTGTATTTGAGAGATTGACGAATTTGGTGAATGTATGGATTAGCCGTTGAGATTGTTTGTAACATGATTTTCTCCCTTGGTTCTGAAACAATAAAAAAGCCGGACAAGAACCCGATGGTTCATTTCCGGCATATCCAAAACAACTCTTAATCGTTTCGGCGTGGCGGTTGGATGGGGTTGGTTGTCGAAGCCAATTACCTGGTCAGCCTCGCGCAACGTTTAGAAATAGTTCGCAATCAAGCGAGGTACATGTCTTTAGTGTCTCCGATATATCGGATTGGGGGCAGCACGGATGTCGCTTCTTTGAGCATGACTTCTGTCCGCCAGAATTTCACGAGTGCCGTAAAAATCAGATGCCATCGTGAATTTTGCATGGAAGGTTCTCCTTGAGCTCCTGATGTAAAGAATCTGTCGCTTTTTTGCGAACTTGAGGGACAAAAGAAAAAGGCCGGAAGACTGCTACTTGCGATCTTCCGGCCTTTTTCTACAAGCTCATTGTCCTGTACAACTTTTGCCGTTTCTTGTTACGCCTGTCTGCTGCGGCATTGGTTTCTTTCCACCGCATCCAGGAAAAGCACTCGCATCATATTTAGGAAATTGCTATGTGTCAATCTGGTTTTCAATGTTTCGCATCTATCTGCGAACGCTGCGTCAATTATTCTTTAGAATACGCCACCCCCAGTGCTTTGGGCGGTTTCGCGCGGCTGATAAAGCCCGCCAGCACGACGATGGTCAGCACGTAGGGAACAATCTGGATGAATTGATTCGGGATGTTGACGGTCCCCTGCATACGAATGGCGACGGCTTGCGCGAAACCGAACAGCAGGCAGGCGAGCATTGTTCCGACAGGGTCCCATTTGCCGAAGATCAAGGCGGCCAAGGCAATGAAGCCACGTCCGGCAGTCATGTTTCGTGTAAATAGGGAATTCTGCCCAATCGAAAGATACGCCCCGCCCAAAGCCGCCAGTGCGCCGGAAATCAGGACGCCTGCGTAGCGCATTCGGAAGACGCTGACGCCTGCCGTGTCCGCCGCTTCCGGGTTTTCGCCGACCGCGCGCAAACGCAGGCCAAAGCGCGTGCGATAGATCACATAAAACGTGACGGCTACGGCAATCAGCGCAAAGTACACGAGCGGGTTTTGGTTGATGATCGAAGCCAGGATGGGCGACGTTTGTGGATTGAACAGCTCCCAATCCTGCAAGGTTTGTTCGCGCGGCAATTGCGGCGTGTTGCCTGTCGTCCCGAAAAAGACGCCGCACAATAACGCAGGAACACCGAGGAACATAATATTGATGGCCGTTCCGCTCACGACCTGATCCGCACGATAATTGATCGTTGCCAGAGCGTGAATCGCGGCCACAATCAACCCGGCGGCCATGGCTGCCAAGACGCCGATCCAGGGATTGCCCGCGTAATATGTGACGAGCGCCGCTGTGAATGCGCCTGCCAACATAATGCCTTCCAGGGCGATGTTGATGACGCCGGAACGTTCGCAGTACAAACCACCGAGCGCCGCTAAAATCAACGGCGTGGCTAAGCGCAAGGTGGAAGCAATGATCGTGAAGTTGAAGATAGTTCGGAGCATGGGTAGGTGTTAGGTGTTAGGTGTCGGGTGTTAGGTGTTTGTCTTGTTGCGGATATTTTTTAGGCTGCGGATTAGGCCGGACAGCATTCTGCTGGCTTCAGCAGTGGCGGATAAGGCAGGATCGGTTTGTGGTGAGGTTAAGAAAGAGAGCTTTTCTGCTAAAAGAAGATGCGTCTCGACCTCCATCAACGATCCGTTGGCGATGGAGAGATGATGTAAGTAATCTCCTAAATGCTCTCTGCCATGACCTTCAGCAATGTTTGCAGGGATCGAAACGGCAGCACGTCGCAATTGGCTTGCCAAGCCATATATCTCTGTCTTCGGAAAAGACTCAGAAAGCCGATAGCATTCCGCCACCAAATCCATCGCCTTCTGCCAAACCAATAAATCTCGATAACTTTGTATGGTCATCTTTGCTTTCTCCTTCGATAGTGCCCTAACACCTAGCACCCAACACCTAACACCTTCAGTGCGTGAGCGCGTACATCACATAATTGACGCCAAATTTATATGCTTCATTCGTTTGCTCAATCGGTGCGAAGGGGTTGTCCGACCATTGCCAGTAATCGCTGACATCGTTGTTGTAATTGATGACCATCATCAGGCGACCTTTGTCATCTTCGATGCCCCAGAATTCAGGTCTGACCGAACCGTAATTGGCCGATGTTGTGTACGGGGTGGCAATGTCCAGGGTTTTGATCGAGAAGAAACAGTTAAAGACCGGGTGCGAGATGTCGAGCTGCTTTAGTTGAAACTCCGGGAAGGCTTTTTTAACCTGAGGTTCAAAGGCGGCCCATTCACGCGGGCTACGAAAATCGTCGGTCAGAATAAAACCGCCGCGCAAACAATATTCGCGCATTCCCGCCAACTCCTGATCGCTCAAGTTCATGAAGCCCACTTCACACAAATACGCCATTGGATATTTGTACAAATCAGGGTCGGTGAAGCCATAAATCGGTTCATTGACGTCAAGGTTAATATCCAATTTGGACAGCTCCGAGATGATCTTGTTCAAATGTCGTCCTGCTCCCGGCCAATCGTGCGACCAGGGGAACCCGCCGTCGCCCAGATGCGACCAGTAATTGGCATACATCCCCATATCAAAGCGCAGTCGCGCCATGATGAACTTGCCTGACAAATCGGGTTGGTTTTGCGGCACTTCGTAAACTGTTGGCAACCCCTCTGCGTTTTGCTTTTGGCGTCCCCCTCGTCGTTGTGCGATGGCTACAGTGGCAATCAGCGCCAGCATCAATACGGTTGCGAGCAGAAACGACCAACGGCTCTTTAGATTTTGAAATATCGGTGCTTTCATAACGGCCTCAATTGCTTCTCAGCTTCAATAAAAGTTCCAAAGCCTTGCCGTAACTCGGCGCAAGTTCCAGGGATTGCAGCAGCGACTTGCGGGAATCGCGGCGATTGCCATCCGCAAAATGCGCGCGCGCCAAATTGTAATGCGCTTCTGCCAAATTGGCAGGCTTTAAATTCAGCGCGACCTGATATTCCGTGATGGCGGCCTTGGCCTCGTTCCGTTCGACATACAAATCCCCGGCCCGTGTGTGCAGCGCCGAATCGAAAGGGTTGATGTAAAAACACAGCTTCAACGCTTCGAGCGCCTTCGCCTTGTCTCCCAGCGCGAGGCGCAGTTCCGCCAGTTTCTTGACGGCTTCGTAGTTGTTTTCATCCAGTTTGACGAGCGCCTCCAACGTATCGGCTTGGCCTTGTTTGTCGCCGCGCTTTTCGTAAATTTCGGCCATCGTTTCGTAGGCGCTGCCTTCTCCATCGTAATAGGGAAAGACTTCAATCGCCTTTTTTAAATGACCAATCGCTTTGTTGGCATCTTCATCTTTCAGCATCGTGCCTGCGATTAAATTAGCCATGAAATCATTGGGATTCGCGGCTACTGCGATGATCGCCGCTTCCTTTGATGGTTTTTCTCCGGGCTTGCGATTCCAGAGCGATTCGCCCGCTTTCAGGTACTTGCCGACTTTGCCCTGAAGATAGTCATTGAACCCTTTGTCAAAATCCGCTGGCGTTGTATTCAAGGCTTGTTGCAGCGCATCCAGATTTTTCACGCCTGCTTTGTACTTCGCCAGCATGTCCAGAATCTTCTCAAAGCCATATTGATCGGTGATGAACTCACAGACTTGCGACGCGACAAAATACGCGAGCGGCACCGAATCTGCTGACTTCGGACGCAGGAAGCCGCTATCCAAATCAGCGATCTTGAAGAAGCGGCCCTCCGCCAACGCTTTGAGCGTCATAACGTTCCAGTCATCGCCCCAGCCTGGACGCGCGCGACGTTCTTCATAGACGCTCAATCCTTCCGAAAACCAGCGCGGAATGCGGTTGTCGGTCGTCTGCAATGTGATGACGTGGGTGTATTCGTGCCAGAGCGTGCTGCCCCAATTGAATTCCCCGGCTTGGCGCGCCGAGGGGGAATCCAACGTCACAACTTGTCCGAAGCAAACGCCCAATGCGCCGAGGCCCGGCAATCCCAGAGTGCGCACCGCGAAGTCATCGTGGTTTTCGTAAATTTCCACGGTGATCGGGGCGCGCGGCGTGAATTTGTATTTTGCGCTCAGGGTCTTCAACGCTTCGTCAAGCAACCCGCCTGCGTATGGCGTGATGGCGGGCGTTTCTTTGGCCGAAGCCCGGAGGATAAAATCACCCTGTTTGGTGGTGGGATATTCTGCCAACACATCCAGTAAATCCAACATGTTTTTTGCACGGACATTGAACGGATCGCCTTTAAATCCGGCCTCCATAATCGCGCGCCCTTCTTCGACTTTTCCAAGCCGTGTCAGTGCAATGCCGTAGCTTAATTGCGCATCCCACAACTTCGGCGAAAGCTCCATTGCTTTTTTAGAAAACTCGGCGCTTTCGGCATACCGACGCGTGTTGGTCGCAAAATGCGAAATCGTTTCATATAACTTGCCGTATTTCGGATTGATTGCCAGCACGGCTTTCTCTTCGTTTTGCTGCTCGGTCGTTCGATATTGCAGCCAGTACAGCGCAGCTTTCAACGAATGGGCATCCAGCGAATTCGGATTGATTTTCAACGCTGCTTCCAGATCGCTCAGCGCCTCCGCGAAGTCCTCGCGCTCCATCCGCACCATCGCGCGCAGCGTGAAAGCCTCAACATAGTTCGGATTAATTTCGAGAGCTTTGGTCAATGCCGCCTGCATCTCCTCGCCGCCTTCGATTTGCTTGTTGGCAGCGACGCCAAGATGGGCGCGCGCGGAGTTTTCGTTGATCTCGAGAGCTTCTTTGTAAAAGTCTGCGGCATCGGCGTAGTTGTATTTCGACGTGTACAATTCGCCGCCGACCAATTTGGCTTCGATCAATTCACTGTCTTCGCTGCCCGCTTCAAGGATGACGTCATTCGCATCCTGATATTTTTCGAGGTAAATCAGTGCTTGCGCAATAAGGGTCAAATCTTCTGCGGTTTTTTCTTTCTCCGAGTTGTACAACTCGACGAAGGTTTTGAAGATCGGTTCGGCAATCTCTTCTTTGTCCGTTAACACGAGCAATTCGGCCCGGCGAAAATCGGCGCGATGTTTGGCCGTGTCCTTGGCCGTTCGACCGATACGCTCGAATTCGCTGATGGCGTCGTTGTAGCGCCCGGTGAGCGCGTAAACTTCCGCCAGTGCCAGCTTCGCCGGTTCGCTGTTGTATTTCTTCGCGGCGGTTTCGGCTTCTTTGTACTTGCCCGTTTCGAGATAAGCGCGTAGCAAACCCGCTTGCGCTTCTGCCTCGTTGGGATTGGTAGCGAGCAGGCGATTGAGCTGCGTGATGGCTTCGGGGTAGTTGCCTTGTTTCAATGCTTCAAGCGCATCTTCAAGCGTTGGTGCTTGCGCGGCGGCACAGGCCGTGAGCAGCAGTACGACGACATAAAGTGCTGACGTGAAGGATTTGAATCGGATTGTTTTGAAAACTTCTTTGAGCATTGATTACCTCTTACAATTTCCCTGACCCCTGACGTCTGACACCCAACACCTGCTTTATTTCTGCTTCGCTTTGATCTTTTCATTCAACTCTGCCAATTGCAGCAGCAGTTTTTCCAGCTCGTTTTCGTATTCTTCTTCTTTCATCGAAGCCTTGCGCGCTTTCAGAATTTCGACTTCTTTTTCCAGCCGCATCTTTTCGGCGTAAGTTTTTTGCAACTCTACATCGCCGCCTGCCAATTGATAGAACAGCGAATCGAAGTACGTGTTTTTTGACAAGCTGCCATCCGCTTCGCCGGGCTTTTCGGAACCTTTGCCGTCGCCATTGTCGTCCAGCATCGCGTGTTCAGTGACGAGCCGATTTTGTTCTTTGTAAAATTTCTCCAATTGCAATGTGGTGTAATTGAACGCTTCCAGCACTGAGATGCGGTTGTTTTGATCAGCGTCGGCATCTTTGCTACTCAAGGCTTTGACGAAATGTTCAGCAAAGTGCGTCGCGTTGGTTTCCTGTCCGCTGCGCGTGGCGGTGACAGTGACGCGACCGGGGGCAGAGAGAGGCTTGATGAATTCGCCGCTCGCGCTCGAAGTATTAACGACCACGACCTGGCGCGCGGGCAACCCCTTAATTAACGTCGCGTATTCATTGGCGTTGATGTCCGGCCCCATCAGATTGAACTTGGCTTCTTTGCCGTCAAAGCTGCCATGTCCAATCATAAAAATGAACACCGTGTGATCGGGTTTGCAGGTGGTGCGCAGCGTCGTGAACGCTTTTCGTACCTCGGCGGCAGTGGCTTTCGGCTCGGAAGATTCAGAGAGAAAAATCAGGTTTTCCTGCGCAAAGCCCAACTTGTCGAGCAGGGTTGTTTTCAATTCGCCGGACCATTTGGCGAACTTGCCGACATATTCCTCTTCGCCGCCGATGCCTGTGATGATGAGCGCGAATTTGTTGGGATCGGGAATGGATTTGGGCGCAGGCGTGGGCGATTGCGCTTCGGTTGTCTGCGCCTTTGTTTCTGAATTCGCTGGTTTAGCGCAAGCCTGGAATGATAGCAGGCACAAGCTCAAACTGATTATGCCGAGCGATTGGACAAGATGAAGTGCAGCTCTAACTGAAAGGTTCATGGATTTACTTTTGCCTTTTGCCGCCAGTTGCGACCGTTTGAGATTTGCCTTTGGATTTTCTGATTACGCCAGTCCTTTGCGTTTTCGCAAGAACCACTCCGCGCTCGCCAGCCCCAACAGCAGCAGCAAATTGAATGGCATATCCCACAAATCCAGGCTCACCCGTTCGGAGTTTTTGCCTTCCAGGTAGTTCAACTCTTCCACCAAATCGCTGGCCTTGCTTAACGGAAAATACTTGCCACCGGTTTCCGCCGCGATTCGATTGAGTAACTCGACGTTTTGCGCCGCATCGTGAAATTCGCGGTTGAGTTCTGTCACTAAAAAGTTTGATTGCGAAGTGCCGAGCGTGTTGCCGCCTTGTTTTGCGGTCAACTCGACCTTGTACAAGCCTTGTTCGTCGGGTTTGTACTCGGCCTGATAATCGTTCATATCCGCCGATTCGGCAGGGAAGTTGAAGGCCATCGGAACGTCTACGAATTGACCGGAAGGTTTCGTAATGCGGGCGGAAACCTGTGCATCTTTGATTGCCTCAAATTTCTTGTCATTGACTTCACCGCGCAACCGGACCGGATCATTGGCTGCGTACACATCGCGTTCGGATTGCACCTCAATCGGCGCGGGCGTCGTGCTCACCAGATAGCGCAACGTTTGCCGCCAGAAGTTTTCGTGCGACGTGTTCTTGGCGTCCAACTGCATGCGCCAACGCCACGTGTCGTTGGTGAGTAATGCCATCGAACGACCGCGCCCATATCGCTGTTCTGCCAATAAAGGAACCGTGCGCGATTTGTCATTGACGTTCTGCGCCTCAAGCAAAACGATGGCACCGGGTTTCGTCGCGGTCAGAAATTCCGGGATGGTCAGCGCCGGTAAGCCCGCCCATTCTTTTGCCGATTGATCGCGGTTGTCGGCGAGTCGCGTGATCGCGTGTTTGTAACCACGTTGCGTGAGCGTCGCTTTCCATTTGCCCGGCTCTGTGACCTCAGCGCCATCCACGCGATCATCCAGCGTGAACGGCAATAGGTCGGCAATCGGGGTGTTCGCGTATTTGCCCGCATCGTAGGCGCGGCTGCCACCCAAGGCCATAAAACCGCCGCCACGACGTGCGACGAATTGCTCAATCATTCGCAGTTGCTCGAAGTTGAAGAAATTCGCTTCGATGGAGCCGAGCACGAAGCCCTGGTAACTGAACAATTCTTCCGCCGTCATCGGAAAGCCTTTTTCCAATTGTTCGCCGCTTTCGACACCCTGCCGATAAAATTTGCCGTCGGCGGAACGGAGCGACGAAACCAACACGACGTTCTTTTCATTTTTGCTCAACGAAAAGCGCATCTTGCCGTATTCCCAGCGCGGCTCGCCTTCGATGTACAACACTTTCGGCTGATCATTGGTGACTTCGAGCAAGGTTTCGGCAGCGTTGTCTTCGTTGGTAAATTCGCCTTCAAGCGGTGCGATAGCGAACGTGTATTTATGCGTGCCGGGCGAGGACGGAACAAATTCGAGCGTGACAGTTTGCGCTTCGCCGCCTTTGATGTCGAAGGCTTCGGTTTTCAGCGCGTGGCCGTCTTCGGAAACCTGAATCGTCACTTTGCCATTTTCATAACCTCGCAACCGTACGAGCGCATCGGCAATCACAGCGGAGCCAGATAGCAAACGGCGCGGCATATTCACCCGCACCATTTCGGCATCTTTGAATTGTTCGGTGCTGCCTGTGCCAAGCGTAAACACCGGCAAGTTCCTGGCCCGCAATTCGCGCAACGAGGCGGCAATGTCGCGCGGCGTGTTTGCACCTCCATCGGAAATCAACACAATCGCCGCGAGGCCGTTGCCAGAGGCGTCTTTCACCGCTTGTTGCATCGCGCCTGCAATGTCGGTGCTAATGCCTTCCGCTGTGAGTTGATTGGGGTCAGTTAATTTGACGGCATCCGAGGAGAATTTGTAGAAGTTGGTTTTGAATTTGGCGTCGAGTCCTTTGGAAAAGGGACTTTGTGCATCGAGCAGTGATTTGACCGCTGCCGTGCGCGTTTGGCCGGCTTCGTCCAGAATCTGCATGCTCTTGGAATCATCACCAATGACCGCAATGTAATTGGCTTTGGGAATGACGGACGAAACGACCAGCGAAGGCCGCATCAACAGGATTGCCAGCACTGCGACTAATGCCACACGCAAGGCGGCGAGCGCAATTCGTGGCCCTGAATCCAGTTTGAGGGTGCCGCGAAAGTACAGGTAATAAATCAGCGCAATTGCTCCCACCGCCAACAAACTCAGGATCCATACCGAGGGCCGCGCGGCGAGTCCCAACTGACCTTTCGCATAAATCGAAGGTTTGTACTTAAAAAAGAATTGAATCAGGTTGTCCATCACGCTTACATCCAGGACGAGAGGGTTGTTGTTGCAAAACCAGTTTGGGCCGCTCCTGGTTTGCCAATCTGCTGCTTGAATTGAGAACCGCTATTGTGTTCTCAGCGGCATTATAGCCAATCGCTCACCTGCTTGTCGCGTGGGAGCTAAAATAAATCTGTGGCATTTGAATTTTGCCAGACCACGGCAGCCTGCCGACGCCATCATACAACACGCGCAATCTGGTGACGGGGATCAGTTACAGCGACAGCACGCCGAGTGTGAGTTACAGCTATGATGAGTATGGCGCGCGCACCGCGATGACGGATGGCGAAGGGGCGATGAGCTACACTTACAACGCGAATCGGCAACTGCAAAGCGAAACGCGCACGTTCACGGGGTTGGGCAGCAACAACTACACGTTTAATTACACGTATAATCTGGGCGGACAGTTAACCCAGGCCAACTATGTCGCACCGAGCTTTAGCAAGAATGTCAATTACGCGTACAATGGCAAAGGCGCATTGAGTGGCATCGGGACGAACCTGATCGGGAGTGATGCGAACGCGACGACGAATGTCATCAGTGCGATGAGTTATCGAGCGTTTGGAGCGGCGAGCAGCATCAATTATGGCAACAATCGGAAAGCGACCTTGAACTATGTGACGGATGTGATGAAACTCTATCAGATGGAAGTGGCGCGCCCGGATGGAACGGATAAGATCGTGAACAATTGGTACAGTTACACGGAGAATGGGTTGATTAGTAACATCACCAATTATGTGGATGGAGCGTATGCGGCGAACTATACCTACAACTATCTGAACCAACTCCATACCACCTACCGCAACGGCATCACGACCACCTACACACAGGACGCTCACGGCAATCTGACGGGGCAGAGTGATACCTGGTTGAACTCCACGACCTACAACTACGCCAAGATCAGCGGAACGAATGTGCCGACGACGAATCGGTTGAGCAGTGCGGTGGTGAATGGCACAACGACGACGATGACGTATGACGCAGCCGGGAATATGACAGCAGCGGGCAGCACGACGTATGAATGGGATGCGGCGAATCGGTTGAAGAGTGTGAACAGCGGGAGTCTGGGGAGTTACGGCTATGACGGCAATGGCAAGCGGGTCAAGAAGACGGAGAGTGGAACGACGACCTATTATGTGATTTCGTCGGTGCTCGGTTCGGTGATGGAAGTGACGTCGGCAGGCGTGCAGCGGGCGTATGTGATGGGCAATGGTGCGGTCGTCGCGCAGTTGAATCCCAATGGAAACTTCTATTGGCTGCATCTGGATCATCTCGGTTCCGGGCGCAAGATGACGGGCAGCGAATATGGACAAAGCCCCCCTGTCTGTTTTATTTCACCTCAACTGGCCAAGCGCAGCATCGCATTGCGCCAAGGCACGCGCAGCAAGTTCCTGCTGAGTTGCGCCAAACGGATTGGGCTTGGCTTGCTGATTCCATTGTTGCCACACATCCAGCGTTTTCTGTCGCCAAATACGCGCCGAGCGCCAAGCGGCCAGTCGTGCTGCGCTAGGCGTATTCTTGTCTTCGCCAAGCGCGGTGTAATAGCGCGCCCATCCGGCGTTGGCTTCGGCCTGTGACCAGAGCTTGGACAAATCCTTGGCAGCAGATTCTTTCTCTACGAGCGCCTGTACTTGCTCGTAATGGAGGTTGGCCTGCGGGTGATTGCGCATGACCAAATACAGATCGGCTAAGGCCAGATGAACGCGTTGCGCTTCTCGCTGAATCTCGGCGGTGGCTCTACCGGCGGCAGTCAGCTTTTGCACGGCTTCCAGAGCCTGTTGTAAGTGACGCAATGCCCCGTCCCGGTCGCCCAACGATTGCAACGGGGCAGCAATGCGGCGGAGTGCCTGAAGGTGACGGCGAAGAAACCGATAGTCATCTGGCTTCGCTTGTAAAACGGCTTGCGAAATGGCGAGCGATTGACGTTGTAAGCGAACGGCTTGCGCGGGGTCAGAGTTGGCCAGCATCAAACCGAGGCGAGAATAACCCAGCGTCAGGTCGTGTTGCATCTGCATATCTTTGGGGTCGGCGGCTGCCAATTCTTCCGTGATCTTCATTGCCTTGCGAAAATATTCCAGCGCGGCAGCAACCTCGCCCCGGTTAATCATTTCGGGGTTTCCCAAATGATTGCCCATCCAGTTGTACGCCGTCGTCAGATTGCGCCGCACCATCGCATTGTCGGGACGACGTTTGACCAGGTCTTCCCGAATCGGTAAGGCGCGGCGATAGTATTCCATCGTGCCGTCTAAATCCCCCTGTCGGGCCAACGCATCACCAATGCGTTCATACTCCAGCGCCAGTCCATTTTGCGCGGCGTCTTCCGGGAATTTTTGTGCGCGCTCTTCGCCAATTTGCAAGGCGCGTTGATAGCTGGCAATCGCTGCCGGGACATCGCCGGATTCAAGCTGGGCATCGCCCAAATATTCATAGGCCCAGATGACAGGCATCAGGTACGAATTTTCCGTGCCACCGCGCGCATACAGTTGTTCGGCGACGGGAACGCCTTGCTTCAGCGTGGCAATTCCCTTCGGAACATCCCCGTTTGAGACCTGCATATCGCCGAGTTCAAGGTACGCCTGGCTCAAACATTCCAAGGCTTTCGTACCGCGATCTCGTGGCAAAATTGCTTCGGCCACAGCAATCGCTTTGCGGTAGCTCGTGGCTGCCGCGTCCGTTTGCCCCAAATTGCCTTGCCGCACATCGCCTTGAACTTTGGCGACTTTGAGATACGCCTGTGCCAGTTCTAGTTGCAAATCCGCATCGCCGCTTGCTTCCTGCGCCAAACTGTCCAGATATTCGAGCGCGGTTTTGACGACCATTTCGCGGGCTTCAATCGCGCCCGCCAATTTGGAGATTTTGTTATCAAACTCAAAGAGAAAGGTGTTTGAGAGTTTGCGCACCTGTGCAAAGCGGCGTTCAGCGCGGCGCGCGGCGCGGGTCGTCACGATCACGCTGCCCAACAAGGTCAGAAACACGAGCGCGAGCGCAGCCAGGCTCAATCGGTGGCGGCGAACGAATTTGCCCGTGCGATAAGTGAAGGTATCTTTGCGCGCCCGGACCGGCAGTCCTTCAAGGTGACGGCGCAGGTCTTCGGAAAACTGTTCGACCGATTGATAGCGACGTTCCGGTTCTTTGCGCAGCGCCATCAGGATAATGTTGTCGAGGTCGCCCCGGAGTGCAGAAGTCGGGAGTCGGAAGTCGGAAGTCGGAAGAAATGCGAATCTCTTTTTCCCCTGTGTCTTCCGATTTTCGAGCACCGTCTGTTTGTTTCCCTTTTCTGTCTTCCGCCCTTCGACTTCCGACCTTCGACTTGGCAATTCCGGTTCCTGTTCACAAATCGCGTGTTCAATTTCACCCAATGAAAGCGCATCGAATTTGTGCGGACGTTGGCCGGTCAGCAATTCGTACAGCACCACGCCGAGCGAATAAATGTCCGTTGCGGTGGTGATCGCTTTTCCGCGCACTTGTTCGGGGCTGGCATAGTCCGGCGTCAGTAACCGTTGGTCGGTTCTGGTCAAGGCTTGCGTAGCGCCCGGCGTCGCGTTGGGGTCAAGCAATTTGGCAATGCCAAAATCCAGCAATTTCGGCACGCCTTCCTCATTGACCAGAATATTGCTCGGCTTGAGGTCCCGATGCACAACCAGCTTTTGATGCGCGTGCTGCACGGCGGCACAAACCTGTCGAAACAACTTCAGCCGTTCGGCTATCGAAAGCCGATGCGCGTTGCAATAGGTCAATAACGACGTGCCGGTGACGTGTTCCATCACAAAATAGGGCAATCCGTCCGCGGTCGTTCCACCATCCAGCAAGCGCGCAATGTTCGGGTGTTCGAGGCTGGCTAAAATCTGCCGTTCCTGCAAAAAGCGGTCGCGGATAAAATCGGTATCCATTCCGCGCTTGATAATTTTGATGGCGACCTGTTGCCGAAATTCAGCATCTGCGCGCTCCGCCAGATAAACAGTCCCCATCCCACCGCGCCCGATCAATTCTAAAATTCGGTACACGCCGACCATTTGTCCGATCAACGAGTCTCCCGCCTCTTTGAGGCCCGCGCCCTGGATGGAAGAAGGCTCCGCCACCACCGCAGAAGCCACGCCGCGAATCGCCTGCTGAAACGCCCCTTCGGCAATCGTTTCGGCGGATTCGTACGCCAGCAAAGATTCCACTTCGTGGCGCAGTTCGGGATCATTGTGGCAAGCCTTCGCCAGGTATTCGGCACGTTCTGCGGGCGCAAGGTCCACCGCCGCTTGGAAGAGTTTTTCGACTTGTGCCCATTGTTCAGGAGTCATCTGGCTTGCTTCTTGTTTTTGATGGTCAGTTGGTCATTTCGCGCAGCAACCAGGCATGCGCCAATCGCATTTCGCGGGTCACTGTCGCGGTTGAAATGCTGAGGACTTGCGCGATTTCTTCAACCGTCAGCCCACCGAAATACCGTAATTCGACGACGCGAGCTTTGCGCTGATCCAGACGTTCCAGCGACAACAACGCATCATCCAGCGCCAGCAATTCGCCCGCCTGTTCGTGGCTGGCTTCCAGGGCTTCGTCCAGTGAAAGTTTGGGCGCGGCATTTCCGCGTTTGGCGGCAACGTGCGCGCGGGCGTGATCCACCAGAATCTGGCGCATTAGCTGCGCAGCGACACCAAAGAAATGCGAGCGGTTCTGCCATTCGGGACAATCCTGAGCCACCAATCGCAAATAGGCTTCGTTGATGAGCGCCGTCGGTTGAAGCGTGTGATTGTTCCGTTCATTTTTCAGATATCCCCCGGCCAGTTGACGCAATTCGCGCATCACAATGGGCAGGAGATGTTCTAAAGCCTCCTGATCGCCCTCGCTCCAATGACGTAGTAAAACTGTGATTTCCTCTTTTTGCATGGCTTGCACGCTAGGCCTCCCTGGTTAATGTGCTGGCGAGAGGTTGCCATTTTCGCATTGGCCGCAATTCCGCTTCTGAATAACGCGCAAATAGCGTGGGCACACTTTACAACCATCTGCATTGGAAATGAAGCTTACAGGCCGTTGTTTGCGCAACCGGCAACACGGCCCAAGAGTAAGCAGAGGGGGAGGGGGTTGGTTTTCCGCGTCCACAAAATTCAGAGGGCGATGGCATTCGACCAAACCACAGTCATGCGCCAGTCGAAAATATTCGCGCAGCCCGGCAACATTCTCTTCGTCCAAATCGAAGTTGACGTTTTCACGCAGATATTGCAGCAACTCTGGCAATGGTCGTCGCAATGTTTCGGCATACTGCGCGGCAATTTCCGGGATGCGTTCGATGCCTTCGCGTTTGGCGAGATCGAAATCCAATCGCACGCGCCGATAATCGTCCAACGCATCTTCGCGCACAGCCCACACAGCAAACACGAATGGTAATCCAGTGAAGGCACGCCACTCTTCGGCCAGGTCGTGAATATGCAGCCCCATCGCGTCGGCGTTCGCTTTCAAATCAAACGTCGGATCACCAATCAACAAGGCGGCGTCTGTGCCTTCAAACATATTCACGCAACCGTGCGCAACATCAGGGGCCCGCTCGCAATAAACAGGAGAGGTTTGATAGCGACACGCGAACAGAATTTTGACCAGCGATTGCGAAGTGCGCGACGAACAATCCAGCGCCACTTTGGTGACACTTTCGAGCTTGCAACGAGCGGCGAGGATCACGCTGCCCACCCGATGTTTACTGGCAACGGCGACATTCGGAATAATTCGCAACTGGGGGATTCGCAAGTATTCAATCACTGGAATCAATGCGATTTCACATTGCCCGGCGGCTAACATTTGGGCGCAACGCGAAGGTGCCGTGTCGCCCAGAAAAATCACGCGCTTGCGCTGCATTCCTGCCGTAAAGCTGTGAACCAGTGGAGCCGAGTTCAAATACGTCGAAGCCGCAATTCTCATATCGTTTTCAGCCATGAATCCCACTATTAAGCACGAATTCAATTTCTGTCAAATGTCGCCTGCAAGTAACCTTTGATGTTCTTCATTCGTGAAGATTCGTGTACAGTCGTGAAAGAACAGTAATTTGAAATGTTCCGCAAATTGTCGAGATTATGTTGATAGATTCACACGCTCATTTAGACACGCCCGCCTTTGATGCCGACCGCGCCGAAGTAATCGCGCGCGCGCGCGCCGCAGGCGTCGAATTGTTTTTGGAAATCGCAGGCAGCGATGTTGCCAAAGGCTCATTGCCGGCGGGCATCGCGCTTGCCGAAGAACACGATTTTATTTACGCCGCCGTCGGATTGCATCCGCACGAAGCCAGCCTGTATGACGACGCGTTGGAGCAACAATTCCTGCAACTTGCCGCCCACCCCAAAGTCATCGGCTGGGGCGAAATCGGCTTGGATTATTATTACGATCACAGCCCGCGTGACGTGCAACAACACGTCTTTCGGCGGCAATTGGAATTGGCGTTGCAAGTAAACAAACCCATCATCATTCACACCCGCGATGCCGAAGACGACACGATTCAAATCCTGCGCGAAAGCTGGTCCGAGCGCGGCGGCAAGGAATTCGGCGGCATCATTCACTGCTTTACCGGTACACAGAAATTGGCCGATGCCGCACTTGAGATGGGCTTTCACATTTCCTTTTCCGGCGTCGTCACGTTCAAGAACGCGAACGAATTGCGCGCGATAGCAGAAAGAGTGCCATTCGATCAATTGTTAATCGAAACCGATTGCCCATACCTGGCCCCCGTGCCATATCGCGGCAAACGGAACGAACCTGCGTTTGTGAAAGAAACGGCAGCGTTTTTGGCAAACTTGCGCGGCATTAGTTTTGAGGAAATGGCAACGTTGACCAGCACAAACTTCAAACGATTGTTTCAATTGATTACCGCTTAACGAAAAACGTGAAGCGCGCGAAACGAAGTTGTAACCGTTGTCAATCATAGTTTAGGTGAGGCTACTTTATGACCATTCCACACGTTGTCATTATCGGCGGAGGCTTCGGCGGCTTATCCGCTGCACGCACGCTCAAATCTGCGCCCGTTCGCATCACACTCGTAGACCGCACCAATCACCACCTCTTCCAACCGCTGCTTTATCAAGTCGCAATGGCGGGACTTTCTCCGGCAGACATTGCCGCGCCCATCCGATCCGTGCTGCACAAACAGAAAAATGTGACGGTCTTATTAGCGGAGGCGGTCGGTGTGGATTTTGTCAACAACACGGTGCAACTTGCCGACGGACAGTTGAGCTATGACTATTTGATTTTGGCGACGGGTGGGCGCACCAGTTATTTCGGCAATGATCAGTGGGAACAATTCGCGCCGGGCTTGAAGGATTTGGACGACGCGGTCGAGATTCGCCGTCGCGTGTTGCTCGCCTTTGAAGCAGCGGAAAAAGAATCTAATCCCGAACGACGGCAGCAACTCTTAACGTTTGTCGTGGTTGGTGGCGGACCAACGGGCGTGGAGTTGGCAGGCGCAATCGCAGAATTGTCGCATTTCGTTCTCGCGCGTGATTTCCGCAACGTCAATCCGAAGGAAGCACGTGTGATTTTGCTCGAAGGTGGACCGCGCATTTTGCCGAGTTTTACAGACGATTTGAGCGATAGCGCCACCAAACAGTTGAATCAGTTGGGTGTCAATGTGCGCGTCAATACCAGAGTCACAAACATTGATGAACGCGGCGCGCATCTAGGCGAGCAACTGATCCAGGCAGCGACAGTTATTTGGGGCGCAGGCGTGCAAGCCACCGCCTTTGCCACCAAGCTCGGCGTGCCGCACGACCGCGCAGGTCGCGTGACCCTCGAACCGGACTTGACGTTACCGAATCACAAAAATGTGTTTGCCATCGGCGATATGACGTCGTTTACGCATCAGGAGGGCAAGCCATTGCCTGGCGTCTCGCCAGTAGCAATGCAAATGGGGCGCACCGCTGCACGCAATGTTTTGCACGCGCTGAAAGGCGAACCATACGAGCAATTCAAATACACCGACAAAGGCAGTATGGCAACAATTGGTCGCCACGCCGCGATTGCCGAAATGGGCAAGCTACATCTGTCCGGTTTTCCCGCGTGGTTAGCTTGGTTGTTTGTGCATTTGATTTTTCTGATTGGCTTTCGCAATCGCGTGGCGGCGCTGTTCAATTGGGCCTGGTCGTACTTTACCTATCAACGCGGCTCGCGGCTGATTACGGGACGACGATTGAGTCTGTTGCCGCGCCGAGTGATGCGCGCACAAGTGGGGTTGGAAGAAGAACCGCAACCAAACGAAAAAAGTGAGTTCTCGGTGCGATGACTAAGCCTGCGATCACGGCAATTCCCGAATGCGAATGTTCTTGAATTCGACGGGTGAACCTTCTGCTTCCAAGCACAAATACCCCGTGCGCGGTTCGCAGTTGTTGCCGCCCGACACTTCTTCACCATTCACCCACAAACGAACCTCGCCGTTGATGGCGCGCACGTAATAATGATTCCATTCGTTCACGCCTTTGCTGAGGTTCTTGCGCGGAAAGCTGCGCGAGCCGTTCGGAGAGAGCGGAGGAAACGGCGTCATCTTTGAATTCCCCACCGCAAACACATCACCATTCGTCGTAAAAAAATCCCGCTTCTTGCCTGTGCGCTTTTCGTACAACGTTTCATAGCCGTGATCCAACGCTTGAATTTCGATGCCATAGTTGGGCAATTTGTCGGGCGGCAAATCTTTGAGTGCCTGGTCTGGAACCCATGCGAAGATGCCGGAATTGCCACCGAATTCCAGATGCCGCCATTCCGCCACTAATTCAAAGTTCGTGAATTGTTGCACCGAGCGAAAGACCCCGATAGGTTTGCCGGTGCTGTGCCACATTTCATCTTTCCACACCCAGGTTTCAGGCGTGCCATTCACGGGCGCAAAATCTTTTTCACCCAGCGTGCGCCATCCCGGCCCCGTCCCGTCAATAAAGGCTTTGCGGGCCGGTGGTGACTGTTGCGCAGTTCCTGAGCGCAGGTAACTGCTCAGCGTCAGCACGATGGCAGCCAGACATAAGGCTTTGGTAAGCAATGAGAATTTGTTTGATGACATAATCCCTCCTGATCTTGAATGTGGCGGCTTCCTAACAAGTAAGCAATGGCAGACGAACGATGAACTTCGTGCCTTTTTCAGACGTACTTTCGACACTGATCTTGCCCCCATGTGAATGCACAATCCAACGCACGATGGACAAACCAAGACCAAAGCCCTGGACAGTTTTATCGCTGGTGCTGCGCGAATGGCGGAAGAAGCGATCAAAGATATGCGGCAAATCTTCCTCCGGGATGCCGCGTCCAGTATCAGCAATCGTCAGGACCGCTTCGTGCTCTTCTGACATCAAAGAAAGCGTGATCGTCCCGTGCGCAGGAGTGTATTTCAGCGCATTGTCCAAAAGATTCAGTAACATCTGCTTGATGCGTTGTGCATCGGCATTGATCTGAAGCGGCGGCGTTGCGGGCGTCTGGTAAATTAACTGCTGGTCTTTTTCCTCCGCCAAAGGCGTAAGGTATTCGACCATTTGCGCACAGATCTCGTCCAAATCCATCGGCTCGCGTTGTAAAACTGATTGCCCGGCGTCGGCCCGTGCCAGCATCAGCAAATCCTCAACCAGACGTGAAAGCCGAATGATCTCTTCCAAATTGGACGTCAAAACACTGCGATACTCTTCCGGCTTGCGTTCGCGGCGCAAGGCAATCTCAATGTCGCCGCGCATCACAGCCAGGGGCGTGCGCAATTCATGCGAGGCATCGGCGGTGAACTGTCGTTGCCGCTCAAACGCCGCCTGTAACCGCGCGATCATTCGATTGAAAGTGGCTGCGAGTCGCCCCAGCTCATCCATTTTGGGCGGCACCTGAACTCGTTTGGACAGGTCCCCGGCTTCGATTTCTTCAGCGGCGCGTGTTAGGCGATCCACCGGATTCAGCGCCTGATTCGCCAACAATAAACCGCCATAGCTGCCCAACAACAAAGCCACCGGCCCGGCAATTGCCAACAGAACCACCAACTGCCAACGCGCTTTCTGTAATGGGCTGAGCGATTGTCCCACACGAATGTAAAAGACCTGCCCGTCTTGGTCGCGCGTGCGTTGGAGCGCGATACGGACTTGTTCGCCAGTGGCTAGTTTGACGGTTGCGAAATGAACCTGGTCGTCAATGATGCGGCGGAGGTCTTCGACCTTGACTTGCAGTTGTTGCGTTTTGTCGGGAATGGGTTCATCGGTGATGATGCCATCTTCGCTGATGAGTTGCACGACCTGTGGTGCCACAACCATCTGCTCGCTCTGCTCTGGCAAATATTGATCCTCGCCTACATCCTCCACCCGCATTCGCCGTTCAATACTGCGCGCCGTCGAAGCTAATGAATCATCAATGATGGTGACGAGACTCCGCGCGAGGTAGGTATAAATCGCCACGCTAAAGAACACCAACACAGCGGTCAGCAGCGCTAGATAATAAAGAGTCAGTTTTACCCGCATAATCTAAGCCAAAAGGCTTCGTTGAACTCTCAGCCATTCACCCAGACACGCATCTCACTCATCTCAATAGGTCCGAATTGCATGGCAAATGCAACATCCGCGGCATCGCGGCCATATCCAAGGACAACGCGTCCGCCACACGGCTGCGACTGAGTGGCATCAAATGTATACCATCGGCCACCGACAAAAGCTTCAAACCAGGCATGGAGGTCCATTGGCTTGAGCTGGTACAAATACCCAACCACGATCCGCGCGGGAATGTCCAGGCTGCGACACAGCGCAATTCCCAAGTGAGCAAAGTCTCGACAAACGCCTCTTTGTTGTTGGAATGTTTCCCAGGCGGAAGTCGAAGCAGTACTGGTTCCATAGCAATATTCCACATGGGTATGAATCCAACTTCGGATGGTTTCAACCTGATCGTAACCCGACATCCCCTCCGGGAGAAGTGCGCGCGCCTGGTCGCCAAGCAGGTCTGACTCGCAATAACGACTGGGAAGCAAAAATTGAATCACCTCAGCAGGTAAGTCCAGCATCGGCGTGAAGGGGGCACCGGGATGGACATCAATGGTGGTAGAAGTTTCCACCTGGGCG
>JAEUQN010000124.1:0-20215 GCA_016789725.1 Blastocatellia bacterium
GGAATTTTCCAGGAACGCGCCAGGAATTTTCTCAGCCAATTCCCGGCCCGTTCACAGGACGCTTGCCCGCTCGTTCGCCTATTGTCCGCCGGACAAGGAAATCGTTCACGATAGGCGGAGTACCGCAGTCCCGCCTACCTAGACCTTCAACTCATTACTTTCAGCGCGTAGGCCAGGAATCTGGCTGACCGGGATACGTGTGTTTTTGTGTTTGCCGGGCGCAGAGGAAAGGTTTTTATGCGTCGCACCCTGACCGGCTCGCTCTTCTGGTTTGTGCTGTTTTACCTTTCGCTTACTGTGCTCGCCGCTGAGACTACAGAAATCGAAGCAGCACTCGCTGCCATCGGCAATGGTTCCGCCGAGGAAATTAAAACCCGTCTTTGTATTGATCGCATTACGGTCTTTGATGATCAAGCGCGAGCACAGGCCATTGCTGCATTGCCCGCTGTGCTGCGGGAGCATCGCATGACGCAAGGAAAATTACTGCGGCGCATCGAACCGATTTTGCATCAGGTGCTGCAATTGCACGGGCGCACGCGCGCCTTGCAACAACCGGAACTGTTTTTGTTCGCGCACGAATTGCCGACGGCACAAATCTGGCGCGGCTCAGTGCTGCTGGTTTCGACGAGTTTGGCCGAGACACTCTACGACGGCGAACTTGCCGGCATCTTCGCGCACGAACTCAGCCATGCGTATTTCGAGGACGAGATGGCAGCGGCGCAACGTACACGCGACGAACGCGCAATGCGTACGGTCGAGTTGAAATGCGATGGTCTGGCTATTATTTCGCTGAGGCTGTTGGGCTACAAACCGACGTCCTATCTGAGCAGCTTGCAACGCCTTCAACTGCTCACGAAACGTTTGGGCCGATCCAGCGGCATCCTGCAATCGCATCCTGAATTGGCCGTGCGCGCGCAATTTTCAGAGCGCCTCATCAAAGCGTTGGACTGACCTATTTTTTGACTTCCGGGTTAGCCTTTGGTTCTTCACGCGGCACTTTCGAGAGCAGATCGCGCGCGCCAGCGGACATCATCGCCAGATCGCTGGACGCCTGAAAAAAACGAAAGCCCTGCGCAATGCGTTTGTTGATTTCGGTCGGATTGCCGGACGGGAAACCGACAGGGATGTTGTGTTTTTTTCCGGCGGCTACAACTTTCATCATGGCTTCTTCAACGATGGGCGCAGTGACGTTCCCGCCGACGCCTAACGAATACGACAAATCATTCGCGCCGATGAACAGCACGTCAATGCCCGGCACGGCGGCGATTTCTTCGATGTTATCAATCGCCAGTTTCTGTTCGATGATGACGATCACCATCGCGTTTTCATTGGCGAATTTCACATAATCGGGGACGCTCAGGCCCCAGCGCGAAGCCGCCATCGAAGGCCCTGCGCCGCGAATGCCGAGCGGCGGATATTTGCAGGCTTTGACGGCTTGTTCGGCTAATTCTTTGGTGCTCGTAAACGGAAAGATCACACCCAGACTGCCAATGTCCAGCACGCGTTTGGCAAGCCAGGGTTCATTGACCGGGACGCGCGTGAAGGGCATGGCTTTCAAACCGCGCGTGGCCAAAATCATGGAGCGCGCGGTTTCAAGCGTGATGGGGCCGTGTTCCATCTCGATCCACAGAAAGTCAAAGCCCACGCCAGCCAGCGTCGCGGCAATATCAGGGTTGGCCGCAGTAACGGTTGCACCGATGACGACCTTGCCTTCCTTCAATGCTTTCTTGACCGGGTTTTCGGTGATGACAGGTGCAGTGGCGGCAGGCGCAGCGGATTGATATTGCGCGTGGGTTGTTGAGCAGAGCAATACGGCCACGCAGAGTGATGCGAGCAAGGTTTTCTGTAGCATTTTTGTCCTCCTGAATACTCTGTAAATGCGGTGTAACGCGATTTGGCAAATCGCGTGTGTTTCCCCTGAAGCTCCGCGATTTAGCAAATCGCGCTACGTTTGTGCCAGTACCGAATCGCGTTATTGTTCAAGCAAATATTCGCGCGTAATTTGAGCAATGGAAGCCGTGCCTGCCTGCCGCATATCTATCGTCAATTCGCGGCGCAGCAACGTCAGCACCGCCTCAACGCCTGCTTGCCCGAAGGCGGCCAAACCCCATAAATACGGGCGTCCAATGCATACGGCTTGTGCGCCGAGCGCCAGAGCTTTGAAGATGTCGGTGCCGCGCCGAAAGCCGCCATCAATCAGCACGGGGATTTTTCCCTGAACGCCCGCGACCACTTCCGGCAAACATTCAATCGTTCCGCGTCGGCTGTCTTCGGCCCGCCCGCCGTGATTGGAAACGATGACACCGTCCGCGCCGTGTTCGACGGCCAGCTCGGCATCTTCGCGCGTCGCCAGACCTTTGATGACCAGCTTCATTGGCGTCAGGTCTTTCAAACGTTTGACGATGTCCCAATTCAAATTGAGCGGCAATTGTGTCGTGACCTTTGATAGTTCCAGGCCCTGAAACATGGGGCGGCGACGAATCATCGCGTTGTAGGTAAAACCGCCCACATGACAATCTGTACATTGTCGTAAGTCGGTGCGCCGGAACCGGGCAAATGTTTCGCGCAACGAACCGCCTTGCGAATCCACCGTCAGCACGAGTACCGGACACCCTGCCGCCTCGACGCGTTTGGTCAAACCACGAGTCACGGTCCAATCATCCGTCGGATAAAGCTGAAACCAGGTTGGAGCGCCGAGAGCTTCATTCACAGCTTCGACCGAGGAGGAAGCGTGCGTTGACAGAATTTTGTGATGCCCCTTGGCGCGGGCAGCTTTTGCCACAGTAATTTCGCCATCGGGATGAAAGGCCTTTTGGCTGCCGACAGGCGCGAGAATGATGGGGCTATCCCAGGTCGTGCCAAAGAGCCGAACGGACAGGTCAATCTTTTGCACATCGCGCAATCGTCGCACGCGCAATTGGTATTTGGCGAAGCCTTCCCGATTGGCGCGCAACGTTCCATCATCCGTGACGCCCGTTGCCAGGTAACCGAAATGCGCCGGTGGCAGTTTTTGCCGCGCAACGGCTTCAAATTCCATCACATTCAGAGCCTGTTCAGGACTGGTAATGATTTCTTCACTTTGTGCAAAAGAGTCCAGCGCCTGCCGCCATTCGACTTCACTCTCCAACCACGACAGACCAGAAAGACCCAGCAATGGGCTGGTTGCGAGCAGCCGTAAAAAGCGGCGGCGATGGTCTCCTTCGTCTAAGGCTTTTTTCATGGGTTTTCTTTTCGCCTCTTACTCAATGGCAATGACTGGTCGCCGCTTTCCATATTGCGTTGCCTGCTCAAACGCATACGCCAATTGCAACACATCAAAATCGCGCTGATGACGACCGACGATTTGCAGACCGATGGGCAAGCCGTCTTTCGTGAAGCCACACGGCACTGAAATGGACGGCAAGCCGGTTAACGTGATTGCGTAACAACTCGCCATCCAATCAATGTAGGTTTCCATCTTCGTGCCGTTGATTTCATGCACCCAATCGGTTTCGACGGGAAACGGTGCGACTTGTGAAACGGGCAGCACCAGAAATTCGTGACGTTGCAGAAACCGCTGCACGCGCTCGTACAATTGGGTCCGCAAGACTTCGGCACGCGCGATGTCTGCGCCGCTTAGCTTCAGGCCTTTTTCGACGTTCCAGATGACGGTGTCTTTGATGAGGTTTCGATGTCGCCTGAGATCTTCGGCGCGGCTTTGCGCAAATGACCACGCGCGCAGAATCTGAAAGATTTCATCGGCGTCAGCAAAATCCGGCTCGCCGTCTTCGACCTGACAGCCGAGCGTCGTGAACACCGAACGTGCGTTATCGCAGACCTCATTGACGGCAGGCTCAATCGGATAGCGCCCAAGATTGCGGCTCCACGCGACGCGGACGTCTTTGAAATCGCGCTGCAATGGACGATTGAAGCTTGTGCCGGGTTCGTTGATGGAAATCGGCACGCGCGGATCAGGCCCGGCCATCACCGAAAGTAAATACGCCACATCGCGCACCGTGCGCGCCATCGGCCCCAGCACTGCAAGCGTGTTCCAACCCATTGCTGCTGGATAAACCGGCACGCGACCGGGCGAGGTGCGAAAGCCGACGATGTTGCAAAAGCTCGCAGGATTTCTAAGCGATCCGCCCATATCGCTGCCATCGGCGAGCGGCAACATTCCACACGCCAACGCAACCGCCGCACCCCCGCTGCTGCCGCCACACGATTTGCTCAGATCGTACGGATTTCGCGTCGGGCCAAAGACAGGATTGAACGTGTGCGAACCGGCTCCGAATTCGGGCGTGTTGGTTTTGCCGATGATGATGGCTCCGGCGGCTTTCAGGCGTTGCACAAACAAATCATCGCTGGTCGGCACGAAGTCTTGATAAATCGGCGAGCCTTGCGTCGTACGAATATCTGCGGTCATTGCAAGGTCTTTGACCGCGTGCGGAAAGCCGTGCAAGGCGAGCGGCGTCTGGCCTTTTGCCAGGCGGTCATCGGCCTCGCGCGCAGCCCGCAACGCGGCTTCTTCACCGATGAATATGGGGATTGCATTGACCTTCGGATTGACCCGTTTGATTTGCGCAAGAAATGCGGTCATCACTTCAACGGCGGAAATCTCTTTTGTGCGAATCAGGCGCGTCAACTCAACGGCGTCTTTGAAACAGAGTTCAGATGGGGGTTGTGCCTGGGTGGTCATAGTTGTTGCGAGGCTTGCGGAACCGGCAATCAAAATGAATGCTTAGCGCGAGATGGTTGCAGGTTAGTCAGCCAGCTTGGAATCCATCGCCTACTTACTTGGCCCGCACATTGGACACTTCAGTTCGTTCCGGCAAGGCGAAAATAACAATCGTTGAAGAACCCGGCGCAACGTACCAGAACCCAGAGGCGCTGCCCGAAGCCACCGCCACGTATTGCTTGCCGTTAACGGCATAGCTCACCACGCCGCCATTCATCGGCCCGCCCGTATAAAAGCGATAGAGCAATTTGCCTGTGCGCGCGTTCATCGCCAGAAAGTCGCCTGTCAATTCGCCCGTGAACAGAACATCGGTTGAAGTCGTCGTCACTGCCGCCAACATTGGCTTCGGTGATTCATACTTCCACGCGACTTTGCCGGTTGCTGCATCTACAGCGGTCAACCAGCCACGTGCTTTATCAATTGGATCGGCGCGATAAAAGCCGCCCATTTGTACTTGGCCGGGGACTTGTCGCAATTCTTTGGCGCTCGTGAAAACGCCGCACCAATCTACTGCCGGAACGTAAAGCATATTCGTGCGCGGATTGAATGCGGGGCCATTCCACAACACGCCCCCCATCACGCCGGGACAGGTGCGCGGCCCCGCCTGAGTCGTCGTTTCAATTTCGGCATTGAGGCGCGTGGTGACGGGTACATCATAAACTTTTTCTTTGGTTTCGCGGTCAAGCACATGCATCAATCCGTCTTTGCCAACCACCGCGATGAGCTTGCGTTGTTTGCCATTGATCGTAGTCGTGAACAGCGGGCTGGTTTGCGTCAAATCCCAATCGTGCGTGTCGTGCGGCACGGCTTGGAAATACCATTGCAACTTGCCGGTGCGCGCGTTCAGCACAATCATTGAACCCGTGTACAAATTCGCGCCGGGCCGATTCGCGCCATAAAAATCGGCGGCGGGATTGGCAACCGGCACATAGATCACTCCAGTTTGCGGATCAAGCGACGGAGGCGACCAAACCGCGCCGCCGCCCATCTTGCGCGCGTTGCCCGTCCCCCAGGTTTCTGCGCCCGGTTCGCCATCATCCGGCACCGTATTGAAGCGCCACACGTCCGAACCGTCCGCGAGTTTGAAGCCGCCAATCCAACCTTTGACGCCCTGTTCACTGATGCCGAGGCCGAGGATAATCGTGTCTTCAAAAATCACGGGAGCCATATTGAACGAGCCTTCGTTTTTGGCGGAATTCACGACCTGTCGCTCCCACAATACCTTGCCGGATTCAATGTCGAGCGCGAACAAAAAGCCATCGGTCGTCGCACGCACGACACGCCCATCTTTAATGGCGACGCCGCGATTCGGCGGATGAATTTCGATGGATTTCGGCTTCCAATCGTGCCGCCATTTCTGCCGACAATTCGCGGCATCCAACGCAATTGTTGAAGTCGAGGTCGTGATGTATATCACGCCGCGATAAACGACCGGATTGTTGTGAAAGGCTTTGGTATCGCTGGCCTGATACATACAAGCGGGCCGCAGCGTCGCAGCGTTGGCAGGTGTGATTTGCTTGAGGTCTACGAAGCGTTGCCCGCTATAATCGTGGTTCGACATCAACCAGTCATTCGAGTTTGATTGCGCCGCATTCAATTCTTCCTGCGTCGGGAATTTCGCGGTCGGCTGCACAACGGTGGAAGTGGGTTGCGTGATCGTCGGCGTATCCATCACGCGATCTTTGATCGAACCCTGCGGTTGGATTTTCAGGCTCTTGAGCGTCGCCGCATCCGCCGTTAATTCGCGCGTGCCTGTGGTGTAGCCGTTGCCTTTCAGCAGGTACACAACGATGTCGAGGTACTCTTTATTGCTCAACGTGCCGCCCGCGCCGTACGGCATTTGCGTGCGCGTGATGAAATACAAATCGTCCACTGATTTGCCCGTCCATTTTGCCGCGAACTTGCTGCCGCTCAAGGCTGAAGCCGAACCGCCTTCAAGCGAGGCACCGTGGCACGATGCACATTTCGCAGCATACAGCGATTGTCCGCGCTGTGCTTGCGCTTCAGTGAAAAGGCCTGACGATTGAGTCCAGCCAATGACCGAATAAATGAGGAGTAAGCTCAGTTTGGCGACGAGATGAATTGCAGTGCGTTTCATGATGCTCTCCGTGTTGATGGAACCGAGTTGTTGCAGAAACAAAATCAAGAAGGTGCGCGCATCATAAACCTGTCATCCTGGCTCTGCAATCTCTGCACCGAAAGCCTTGTAATCAACTCAGACCAAAACCATAATGCAGTTTCCGATATCACACGACCTTTTGCTGTACCTACATGACACAAAGCAGGCGATCAGCCTGCCTCACGAAAATAAGGAGTCATTCACCATGCGATCATTACGTTTTGCCTCGTTCCTCGTTTTTGTATTGCTCATCACCTCGCTCGCTTTGGCGCAAGGCCGCCGAGGCGGCGGCGGGCCACCGCAGGCTGGCGGCAACCCGGAAGGCGGCGGCAGGTTCGATCCCGCTACGATGATGTTCGGCGGATTACGTCTGCGCAGCATTGGCCCCGCCGTGACGAGCGGGCGCGTCATAGATTTCGCCGTTGATCCCAACGACCGCGCGAAATACTTCGTCGGCGTGGCATCCGGCGGCGTTTGGAAAACCGTCAATGCCGGCACGACGTGGACGCCCGTGTTTGAAAACTACGGCGCGTTCTCGATTGGCGATGTCGCGCTCGACCCCAAAGATTCAAACATCGTGTGGGTCGGCACAGGTGAACGCAACAGTCAGCGCAGCGTCGGCTACGGCGATGGCGTGTATAAATCCGAAGACGGCGGCAAGAGCTTTCGCAAAGTCGGCTTGGAAAAATCCGAGCACGTTGGGCGTATCGCCATTGATCCGCGCGACGGCAAAGTCGTGTATGTCGCGGCTTCGGGGCCGTTGTGGTCGGCGGGCGGAGATCGCGGCTTGTACAAAACAACCGACGGCGGCAAAACCTGGAAAGCGATTTTGACGATCAGCGAAAACACCGGCGTGACCGATGTCGCGTTTGATCCCTCGAATCCTGATGTCATCTATGCGGCAGCGTGGCAACGGCGGCGGCATTTTCACACACTGATCAACGGCGGGCCGGAAAGCGGGATTCATAAATCCACGGACGGCGGCGCAACGTGGACGCGCCTGCGCGGCGGATTGCCGGGCGGCGATCTGGGACGCATTGGTTTGGCGGTTTCGCCAGTAGAAACAAACGTGGTCTACGCGACCGTCGAAGCCGCAGGCCAGGGCAGTGGTATCTATCGCTCGAATGATCGCGGCGCAACGTGGGAGCGGACCAGTCCAACCATCGCGCAAGGAATGTATTATGGTCAAATCATCGCTGACCCGAAAAATGTGGATCGTATCTACATTCCAAACGTCGTCTTTCAAGTTTCCGACGATGGCGGCAGAACGCAGCGTCCGCTCGGTGAAAACCTCAAGCACGTAGACAATCACGCCATCTGGGTTGATCCGAACAACACGAATTACATGCTGGTCGGCTGCGACGGAGGCGTGTATGAAAGCCATGATCGTGCGGCCAATTGGCACTTCAAAGCAAACCTGCCCATCGCGCAGTTTTATGATGTGACCGTAGACAATCAATATCCGTTCTACAACGTCTACGGCGGCACGCAGGACAATAACTCGCTCGGCGGCCCCGCCAAAACGCGCAGTGCATCGGGCGTAGCCAATGCCGAATGGATCGCCACAAACGGCGGCGACGGCTTTATCTCGCGCGTTGATCCTGAAGACCCGAACATCATCTATGCCGAATCGCAGAATGGCGGTTTGGTGCGCTTCGACAAACGCACGGGCGAGCGCGTCAGTATCGCGCCCATTCCCGGCAAAGGGCAGGAATCCGAACGCTACAACTGGGACTCGCCCCTGATTATCAGCCCGCATTCGCGCACCCGGTTGTATTTCGCAGGCCACAAGCTGTATCGCAGCGACAATCGCGGCGACGATTGGAAGTTGATTAGCGGTGATTTGTCGCGCGGTCTGGATCGCAACGCAATTCCTGTGATGGGCAAAATCTGGGGGCCGGAAGCAGTCGCCAAACATCAATCCACTGCGTTGTATGGCAACGGTTCTTCGCTCAGCGAATCGCCGAAAAAAGAAGGCTTGATTTACGTCGGCACAGATGATGGCTTAATCAATGTCACCGAAGACGGCGGCAAGACGTGGCGCAAAGTGGACGAAGCCCCGGGCGTGCCGAAGAACTCATATGTGCATCGCGTGCTGGCTTCACAACACGATGCGAACACCGTTTTCGCCGCGTACAACAATCATCAGAACGGCGATTTCAAACCATATCTGATGAAGAGCACCGATGCGGGCAAAACGTGGATTTCGATCAGCAGCAACTTGCCGGAACGCGGTTCGACATATGCGATTGCGGAAGATCATCTGAATCCCAACCTGCTGTTTTGCGGCACGGAATTCGGCTTGTTCTTCACGACCGATGGCGGCGCGAAATGGACGCAATTGCGAGGCGGATTGCCAACCATCGCGGTGCGTGATTTAGCGATTCACAAACGCGCCAATGATTTGGTCGTGGGAACATTTGGACGCGGCATTTATGTGCTCGACGATTACACAGCGTTGCGCAATATCAAAGCCGACACTCTTGCACAGGAATCGAACCTATTCCCGGTTAGTGATGCATTGATGTACATTCGTTCTTCGGCTGCGGTCGGCAGTCAGGGCGCATCGCATTTCCTGGCACCGAACCCAGCGTACGGCGCAACAATCACCTACTTCCTGAAAGACCCGGTGCGCACCAAACGGCAGAAACGGCAGGAAGCCGAACGCGCCGCCGCACAGAAAAACGAAACGCCGCCGTATCCAAGCATTGCGCAGTTACGCGAAGAAGCGGAAGAAGAGCCGCCCGCGCTAATCCTCACGATTACTGATGCTGACGGCAAAGTTGTGCGTCGCTTGAATGCACCCGCCGCGCCCGGCGTGCAACGTGTCGTTTGGGATTTCCGCTACGCGCCGCCCGTAATTACACCACAATTGCCGCCCAATGCTGGTGGCGGCTTCGGCGGAGGAGGTGGTTTTGGTGGAGGAGGTGGTTTTGGTGGAGCACAAGGCGTGTTGGCAATGCCCGGCAAATATACGGTCAAAATGGCTCGTCGCGTGGACGGTGTGGTGACGGAATTACCTGGCTCGCAAACCTTCAACGTTGTGGCAGAAGGCACGGAAGGAATGACGGCTGCCGACCGCACGGCGCTCGCCGAATTCCAGCGCAAGGTCTCGACTCTGCAACGTGCTGTGTCGAGCGCATCCGAAGCAGCAACCAATGCCAATACGCGCATAGGCTTGTTGCGTCGTGCGGCGCAGGAAGCGCCGGGGTCTACGCCTGCGTTGGTCAATGAAGCCAAAACCCTTGACGCCAAGATTGACGAAATCCTGCATGCGTTGCGCGGAGGCCGCGACAACACGGACATTCCGCCGCCTTCGATCAGCCAACGCGTCGGGCAAATTTCGCAGCGCATTCGGATGTCGGCACTACGACCGACGCAGTCGCAAATCGAGAACTACAACATTGCGGCAGAAGAGTTCAAACCCGTGCTGGTACGACTGAAGACATTGGTAGATGTCGAATTGCCGAAGCTCGAAAAATCGCTGGATGCAGCGGGCGCGCCGTGGACACCGGGACGCTTGCCGGATTGGACGGATAAGTAAAAATGGTAGCGCAAACTGTTAGTTTGCATCGTTTGAATATCTAAACATTGCAGAAAACCGGTTCTCGTTCACTCAAGGCAGATTGGTTTTCCAGCAACGCAAACTGACAGTTTGCGCTACCTTCACGATAATGAAATTCTTTTCAATATTTCTTCTGCCATTCCTTTTAAGCGCGATTGTCGGGCGCGAAAATCATTCTCAAACATCACCACCATCAACACCAAAAACACAAATCGTCCTGCTCGGCACTGGCACGCCGAACGCTGACCCGGATCGTTTCGGCCCATCCATCGCGATTGTCGTCAATGACACGCCGTACATCGTGGATTTTGGCCCCGGCGTCGTGCGGCGCGCTTCTGCTGCACAGCGCAAAGGCGTCAAAGGCTTGGCAATGCAGAAACTCACGCGCGCGTTCGTCACGCATTTGCATTCGGATCACACCGTTGGGTATGCAGATTTGATCTTTACGCCGTGGGTATTGGAGCGCAAAGACCCTCTCGAAGTATATGGCCCAAAGGGACTCAAAGCGATGACCGATCACATTGTCAGAGCGTACAAACAGGACCTCGACATGCGGCTGTATGGCTTGGAACCGTCGAACAAAACCGGCTACAAAGTCAACGCGCACGAAATCAAACCGGGCGTGATTTACAAAGATGCAAACGTCACCGTCAAAGCCTTCGCGGTCAAGCACGGTTCGTGGAAAGAAGCGTATGGTTTTCGCTTTGAAACACCGGACAAGACCATTGTGATTTCAGGCGATTGCGCACCGAGCCAGAGCGTGATTGACGCCTGCAATGGCTGCGATGTGTTGATTCATGAAGTCTATTCGCAAACCGGTTTTCTGAAGCGTCCGCCGGAATGGCAAAAATATCATTCCCAATTTCATACCTCCTCACGAGAACTCGCAGAAATTGCGACAAAGGCGAAGCCGAGCTTGCTGATTCTGTATCATCAGCTATTCTGGGGCACGTCCGAAGAAGAGTTAGTCAACGAAGTTCGACAAGGCTACAGCGGCAAAGTCGTGTCGGGACGCGATCTGGATATTTATTAAACCTGATCGGAAATTAACCACCAAGCGCACTGAGAAAAACAAGACCGTGTGGGTGGGGAAATGAATAAGCTGACATAGGTAAAGCCTGTCTATTTTGTCTGGAACTTTTCTATGCCCTCCGTGCGCGCTGTGGTTTATTCCTCTGAGGCAGCGGCTTTAGCCACCCAGCTTGGATTTGACCAACGCGCTGACCACTTTTCCATCTACTGTTTGCCCAGCCAGCTTCGCCATCACGGCCTTCATCACCAATCCCATTTGTGGCGGGCCTAATGGTTGTGATGAAGCTGCACCCATTTCGGCAATCGTGGCTTCGACGATATTGCCAAGCGCGGCTTCATCCAGCGCGGCGGGCAAATACTCTTCGATGATTTTCATTTCTGCCGCTTCTTTATCAGCGAGTTCCTGCCGACCGCCTTTGGTGAATTGCTCAATGCTATCGCGGCGTTGTTTCAGCAGGCTTTGTAAAATCTTAACGGCTTCTGCTTCGCTCAGCGTTTGGCCTTTTTCTCGTTCCAGTTCCTCTTTCTTGAGCGCGGTTTTCATCATCCGCAAAGTTGAAAGCCGGATTTCGTCTTTGGCCTTCATCGCGGCGGTGATGTCCTGATTGATTTTTTCCAGTGCTGTCATTTGTTGTAACTCCTTGCAAAAATTTCGCGGCACACAATAGCGCATAGGCTCGCTTCACTTCAACCAGCGCAAATATTCTGGCAACGAATGCAGTTGATCCACGTGATCGGGCGCGGAATTACCCGCGAAGCCGACGAGGTGAAATCGGCCCTGCTTCACTACGCTCAGTTGTTGCGTTTGCATTGGTCCCCATTGCACGACGGCCTTGCGCTTCAGCCCCAATTGATTCAGCAACCAATCGGCGGTTTCAGTCGTGCTGGCAAATGTGCCGGGAAAGATTTCAGAGTGTGTGATGAGCATGTGCTTTTTGCCTGCGGCAGCATCGCGGGCGAATTGCAGGAAGATTTGCAATCCATCCGTTTCCAGTTGCGATTCCTGCGGCCCCGGCTTGCCTCCGATATAACCTGTGTGCAAGCCATCAATCAACAAAACGCGATCTACGCGCGCGTAATTGTCCGGCACTTTCAGAATCTCCCGAATGGCACCATAACCCGCGCTCCAACCGCTCAAAGTAATCGGTGAAAATTTCACCCCTGCTTTTGTCTCGGCTTCCTGCACCAATTGTCGGAAGCGGTTTGGCGCTGTAAATGCTCGCGCATATACGCCGGAGCCTGCACCGAGTTGAATCGAAATTACAGCCGTGTTGACGCGCGCAGCAGCAACTTCGGGCAGCCACGTGCCGCCGTGAAAATGAAGCAACAGCGGCACTGCATTTTTCAGTTTGAGTTTTGTGGGAAGAAAAAGTTTGCCGAGTTCCAGCGTCTCTCTGCGACCCGGCGGATGACTCTCTTTCAAACGCGGATGTGCGCGCGTATGTTCAACCATCGGCGAAGGATTTTGGGATTGCTGCGCAACGGCTGTGCCTGTGCAAAAGAAAAGAGGCAGAAGAAAAAGCATCCCGATAGTTTTGTTCAGGTCGCGCATCTCTGCCTCTGTTTCGGCTAGAACTTCAACTGCAAGGCCAACTGTCCCTGACGTCCGCTGATCGCATCGAACCGCCCGGAGTTGACGAAGCTGGACGGGTTGCGTTCGGTCGTAATCGTGCCGAGCGGCGTTCCGCTGGCGAGTGAACGAACAGGTGCGCCAAACGTAGTGCGATTGAAGAGATTATAGAACTCCATGCGAAACACCAGTTTCACTCCCTCGCTGATGCGAAACTGCTTGGAAGCAGTCATATCGGTGGAATTGATCCCCTGCATAAAAAACACGTTGCGCCCAACCGTTCCTTCATTGCCGGAGCCAGGCAAATAAATACGCGTGGAGTTTCCTGCTCCTTGAGCCGGAAGAAACGCGCTGGCGGGCAATTGCGAAACGGATATCTGGCTGCCATTCGAGCCAGGGCGAGGATTATCAATGGAGCGTCCCAGAATACTGGGATCAATAATCTGTGGACGGTCTCCCGCGAGGCCGTCACCATTGATGTCGTAACCTGCTGTTACGCTGAACGGGTTCCCCGATTGCAGCACCGTGGTTCCGGTCAACTTCCAGCCACCAAAAGCGCTGCCGATAAATCCGCGTTGACCGCGCAGAATAGGCAGTTCATACGAATAACTCGCCACAAACCGATGCGCCGCATGAAAAGCGCTCAAACCGCGCAACGAAGCTGCGGCGCCGCCTTTCTTGCCCGCAGGCGCGTTGGTGTCAACCACAGTGAATGTTGCTTCAGAACCGGTATCAATGGCTTTGCTGAACACATAACTCACCGTGAAACTCAGCCCATTCGACAGGCGTTTGCTGAGCTTGGTTGTCAGTCCGTGGTAATAGCCCCAACCAAAATTTTGCAGATTCACGTTGCGACTGAATGCGGCGTTCGGACGACGTTCGTTGACGCGCGGCGTGGCCAGCGAAATGTATCCGTGTGGTTCACCATTGACGATGACGATACCTTTTTGTGCCAGGGTTGCGGTCGTAGAGGTCAAGGCGCTGAACGTGCGCGCCGCGCCACTGGACGCCACGTTGATCGAATTATCAGCATTTCTGATGACACAAATTGGATCGCTGGTATCGGTACAAGCGCGGTCAAAAATGACTGGTTTGAAGTTACCGCCTCCCACATCCACGAACAATGACGGCGAAGCAAACGGGAAGATCGCATCATTCGCGCTATCAAAGAACAGGTTGCCGATGCTGCGATTGCCGTTGTAGCCAACCTGAAGGGCAAATGATTTAAGCTGCCGCTCCATCGTCAGATTCCAGGTTTGTGTGTACGGCACGCCCAGGTTTGCCGCTGGAACCAGTAGCGTGGTGTTCAAGCGTCCGCCGATGTCGCGCACCGCGCCTGTATTGCTTGCGCTGTTCGCCGTGAATGCTGTTGTGCGCGACGCGACGCCGGGTGTGAAGACAAAGCCGCACGAAGGATCAGAGATTTCGTTTGGACAGAGACCGCCAAAGGAATTGCCAAAACCATTTGGCGGTTGCGTGCGCAGGCTTAACTGATTTTGCGAATAGATGGATTGAAAAATGCGTCCGTGATTGATGCCATAACCACCACGAATCACGAACTTGCCGGGATCACCCGTCAGCCAATGCAACGCGCCGCCAGATGAAGGCGAGAAGGCAAAGCCGAAGCGCGGTTCAATATTGTTTTTGTCATTCTGAATACCGTAAATAAAGCGGTCTTCAGCTTCTTTTGTGGCGCGCACATATTCATAGCGGGCACCCAGATTCAGCGTTAAATTGCGCAGCACACGCCAATCGTTTTGCACGTATAAATTCGTTTCGCCGAAGCGATTTTCGGCGTAGGGATCGCCATAGCCCTTTTGATAAGCGGTGACAAAACCTCGCATGAAATTTTCCATGCTGGTGTATCCCGTGCGAGCACGAATGCTTGCCAGCGAATCATTCGTACCAAACGTCCAGAAGCCGCGCGCGCGATCACCTGTGATGTCGTCCAAGGCTTGCATTCGATGATCAATGCCAGCCTTCAACGTTTGCCTTCCCAGCGTCAGCGTGTGGTTGTACACAAATTGATGATCGCGTTGACGACGATTGATCGGAACATTGGTTGAGGTTCCGATAATGCCGCCGCACGCTCCAACCCCCGTCCCTGTGCAAAGATTGGTGCTGAAGCGAATCGTTGGAATATCGTTGCCATCGCTGACATCCTGCAAGGTCGCACGATTGCCGAAGCCGTAGCGAAATTCGCCGACTTGCCGATTGGAAAACAGATGCGTGAAGGTGCTGCCCAGATTGTATTGACGGTCATTTCGTGCGCCAAAGGTGTCGCCCAAAATAAAGCGTCCGGTGGTATCGTGCTGGCGGCTGTATTGATACCGCAACACGAGCGTATCGTTTTGCGTAGCTTTGAAATCCAGCTTGCCGGAATAATCAGAACGCGGTTGCAAGGAGGTGATGCCCAATGTCACGCAACGATTTTCGCGCCCGCTGGAAATCAAATCCGCACAGGCCAGTGGATCGTTCGGCGCAACGCCCTGCAATTCCGGCGTGCGATACAAATTAATGACCGACCGCATAAACGCCAGATCACGTTGTAAATTCGGATGCGTTGTCGGATCAACGCAGAAGTTGCGTAGCGGGTCGCCGGGCTTCGGCAAAATTGGCTTCCCATCTGGGCCTAACGAACAGGCCTTCGGTTCTTCGCCGGGGAGAAAAATGGTGCGGGTATATGTGCCGCTGGCGTTGTTGTAAATGCGTTCGGCACCGATGAAGAAAAACAGGCGTTCGCGCCCATCAAAGGAAGCCGGACCAAAAACCGATGGGGGAAACCAGAACGGCCCGCCAAAGGTGCCGCCGTATTGATGTCGTCGCACCTTGGAACGCGGTTGCAATTGCTGCCCCGTAGTCGAAGAATTCCCCGCCGCATTGCGCAAATAGCCGTTCGCATTGAAGGCATCGTTTTGAATGTAATCGAACAAGTCGCCGTGAAATTGATTGGTGCCGGATTTGGTTTGCACTTGCACCGCTGCGCCGCCGCGCCCGAATTCAGCGGAAAAGGCATTCGTCAATACTTGCAGTTCGCGGATTGTGCTGATGTTTACGCCCTGCCGATTTTGATTTTCAGAAGAGTCATCATTGTTGATGCCATCAATCTGAAATGTGGCACTGCGCGTACCGAGTCCATTGAAGGTCGCAAATGAACCGCTGGAATTGGTCGGATTGTTTTGTCCGCTGCTGGCATCCCCGCCGAAGGACGAAGTCGTAAAACCAGGAATCTGTTCGATCAGCGAAATGAAATTGCGTCCGGCAAGCGGCGTGTCTTCGATGCGCCCGGCATCCAGTGAATGTTTGATTTCGCCAGTCGTTGTTTCGATCTGTGGCGTTTCGCCTGTGATCGTCACTTCGGTGCTGGCTCCGGCCACATCCAATTTGAAATTCGAGACGGTGTTTTTATTCAACTCGACCGCCACGCCTTGTTTGACGGTCTTCTGAAAACCTTTGACGTCCACAGTTACATCATAGGTTCCCAACGGCAAAAACGGCATATTGTAAAAGCCTTCGCCATTCGTTGTGACGGTGCGGGAAACGCTGGTTTCCAGGTTTTTTGCGGTGACTTGCGCGTTTGGAATAATCGCGCCGGTTTGATCGGTAATGGTTCCACTCAGTGTGCCAGTGACCGTCTGAGCGAAAGAGATATGTTGAAGAAGAAGAACGACAACGAACGACGCCATCGTGTGGGCAAAGAAACGACGTAGCATACGACCTCCGGGTAAGTAAACGAGGAATCTAATTAATAATGCTTTCTTAACGCCGAGATATTATTCGTGGAGAGTGCGCGCTGGCAAGAAGACGAAGCGGGAGTTTATTTTTTGCCTGCACTTTGCGTTTGTAATGCTTCCTGCACGCGATTCAAATAATCGGCCTGGGGATTCACTTCAGATTCTTTGACAGCCGCATCATAAGAAAACAGAATGAAGCCCTGGGCACCTTTTTGCCGTGCGGCGCTGATTTTTTCGAGTGTGCTGACGACGGGAATCTTCCAACTGCCAATGCCAGCCCAGACTTGATTATTCCCACGCGCGCCGACCGCAACTTCGATTTGTCGCGTGAAGGTCGGCGTTTCTTCGGTATACGCCATTGGGCAAACCGCATCCAAAATCCCACGCTTGAGCCAGAGCTTCCAATCCTGACAGCGTGCATCAAACGCGTCTTTGTCATTTGCAAACACGGCGGCAGACACCAACGCATTTGGCTTGCGTGCTTTCACACCCTGATAGACGCGCTCGACCAAATCCGTGACTTGATCGCGCTGAAATTGCGAATAGCGATCAGGATATGTAGTGACCGCCGCAAGCGGATCGCTCGCCACCGCTTCGGCCAACCGTTTGCGCTCGTCGGCAGAAATCGTTTTTTCCAACTCCGCGCGAAACCGATCCAACGACGTGCGGCTGTAATCGAACTGACGATTCGGATAGCGAATGTAATCGAAGTGCAAACCGTCCACGTCGTAGCGTTCGGTGATGTCAATCCACAGATTGTAAATTTGCTCCTTGACACCCGGATGCGCAGGCGAAAAGAAAATGCCTTCGAGTTCTTCTTTGTTGTTCTGTGCGTAGCTGACCAACGTGTCGGAGTAGGTGGATGATTTCGGATCGCCGCGATATAACTCGTGCGCAATACCGCGCGGTACGGCCAGCCATTCAGGATGTTTATACATCGCGTGTTCGCGCGAGGCAGGCAATTTTTCAGCATCGGCCACGAGAAACGTATTGATCCACGCGTGAACTTTTAGCCCGGCGGCATGCGCTTCTTTGATAGTTAGTTCCAGCGGGTCAAAATCGGCGTCTTCATCTTCGAGCAACGTTGCGCGGGGTTCCCATCGCGCTTTGTAGTAAGCATCCCCACGTCCTCGTACCTGCACAATCAATGTATTGAAGCCCGCCGCGTTCGCCCGTTTGACCATCTCTTTGACCGATTCGGGCGAAGTCATCGTATCGCGCACCACCCACAACGCACGCACTTCATTGGGCGGAGCTGCCGCCATATTTTCTATCAGCGGTGACGGCGCGGCGATTTGCTGCAACGGAATGATTGCGAGGAGCAAGATGACCGAAACGATAAATAAAGCGATGACAATTCGCTTGAGATGCTTCATACAAATTCACCCTGGGACAGGGGCGGGGGCAAGAAGATCAAGGGCAGCGTGTACTTTACAGTATTGAAGTAAGACGCGTCTAGCAGGTCATAGAAATAGGACTTGCTCAGTACAGCAAATACTTCTGCCGAATCGCCTTGAATTGCTGCAACTCACTTTCCCAGATTTGCCGCAAGGCTTTCGCTTCGCTGCCTTGTTTGAAGGCGCTGTAGATTTTGTCGCTGACGAGCAGGCGATTGAAACGGTCTACGTTGAATTCTTTGGGGTAGAGTTTGTAAATCTGCGCGGCCATTTCCAGCCCCGTCAATACTGGCTCAAACGCATCTCGATTGGTGATGATGAGGTTAACGCCGCCGCAGTCCAAGCCTTTGTTGACGCTGGTCGTGGGCGTGAAACGAACGGGAACAAAGCGCACCCCGTTGAGTTTCGCGGCATTCAACGCGGTAGCCAACTTTTGCCCGTCAATGTACGGTGCGCCGATGACTTCAAACGGCGTGTCCGTACCGCGTCCGACGGAAACGTTTGTGGGTTCAAGCAGGCAAACGCCGGGGTACAACGTTGCTTGCGTCAGGCTGCGCATATTCGGCGAAGGATTGATCCACGTCATTCCTGTTTCATCGAACCACGCGCGGCGTCGCCAGTTTTCGACTTTGACAATCTGCAAATCGGCATTGAGATTCCGCTCCGTATTGAAAAGCTGTGCCAGTTCCCCAACGGTCATGCCGTGACGAATCGGCATGCGGTGATGTGCAATGAACGAAAGCTTGTCGGCGTCTGCAATCGGGCCTTCGACGCCTGCGCCGTTGATCGGATTGACGCGGTCAAGCACGATAAATTTGACTTTGCTTTTGGCAGCAGATTCTAACGCCAATCCCATCGTCGAAATGAACGTATAAAAGCGCGCGCCGATGTCCTGAATATCAAAGACCAGTACGTCCAGATTCTTCAGCATTTCGTCCGTCGGTTTGCGCGTTTCGCCGTACAAACTGAAAATCGGCAAGCCTGTTTTCTCGTCCGTCGAGTTCGTAATTTTCTCCTGATCCAACGCGCCGCGAATGCCGTGTTCGGGCGAGAAGAGCGCCACGAGTTTTACATCGGGAGCTTTGAATAACAGGTCAATCGTCGTGTTGCCGCTGCGATCTTTGCCGGTGTGATTGGTGATGAGGCCGACGCGCTTGCCTTTGAGCAATGTGTAGTTGTCGCGAGCAAGAACATCAATGCCGTTGAGCGTCGAACGGGGAGATGAGAATATGTTGCTTGGGGCACGTTGCAATCCACCACCAGGCATGATGGTGAGCTTTTCAAATGGCGCATCTCGCTTTAGGTCGGAGGGGGAAACTTTCCTTGAAGTTGATGACGGTGATCCATCTGTTATGGATGCTGAGACAATGGAAGAAACTCTACTGCGAAGTGATGAAACATCCGCAGGCGTTTTCGGATCAAGTTTTGGATGCACGCGATTGCTGAGGAAAATAACAAAGGCTTCTTTTTCCGGGTCAATCCAAATTGACGTGCCTGTGAAACCTGTATGCCCAAAACTCTGATATGTAAACAGGTCTCCGCGATTTGCTGAAAACCTTGTTTTCACATCCCAACCTAATCCTCGCCATTCGCCATCATTCGCACCATTGCCTGCGGAATCGCGTGGTTCGGTCATTCGTGCAACGCCCATCGAACTTAGTATTCGCGCATTATTGAATGAGCCGCGATTCAAAATCATCTGGCAGTAACGCGCCAGATCATCTGCCGTCGAAAACAATCCTGCGTGGCCAGCGACGCCGCCGAGCAAATAGGCACGAGGGTCATGCACGATGCCGCGTTTGATTTCGTTGCTCGCGTTTGGATTGCCAACTCGTTCGACGTCGTAGAGTCGTTCGGTCGGCGCGATGCGTGCTTGCAAACTTTTCGCGGGTACGAAGCCCGTGTCTTTCATTCCCAATGGGCGATAGATATTTTCGGCGGCGAATTGATCCAACGGCTTGCCGCTGATGCGTCGTACAAGTTCGCCCAGCACTTCAAAGTTCACGTCAGAGTAAATGAACTTCGATCCGACCTCGGCAATCGGCGCGAGCTTCCAGATGTTTTCCCAGGCTTTTTCGACG
>JAEUQN010000124.1:20225-20575 GCA_016789725.1 Blastocatellia bacterium
CTACACCGTGGTGGTAATCCTCAATCGCGTTGTCGGCAATCAAACCGGAACGATGTGTCAGCAATTGTTCGACGGTAATCGCGCGTTTGCCCATTTCGCCGAATTCAGGGATGTAGCGCGACACCAGATCGCCGAGCCGAATCTTGCCGCGTTCGACCAGAATCATCACCGAAGTCGCAGTCGCTACGACTTTCGTCAGCGAGGCCAGATCGAAGATCGTGTCGAGCGTCATCGGCTCAACATTTGGCTCCAACGCGCGATTGCCGAACGCTTTGCGATACACGATTTTGCCTTGCAGTCCAACCAGAACGACCGCGCCAGGTAATTGCTTTTTGGCGATTTCAGCCGCG
>JAEUQN010000125.1 GCA_016789725.1 Blastocatellia bacterium
GCGCGCGCCAACCCACACGCACTTGTTGTTGTAGGTCGGCAGGCGCATTGTCTTTGAATTTGAGGCGCAGTTCGTTGGGTTGATGCGCCGCTTTGATAACGGGAACGGGCAGTGGTTTTAGCGGCGGCAGAATGATATTGGTTCGGGCGTTGGGCAAGGCCAATAAAGGCGCATAAATTAAGCTGACGGACAGCAGGCTAACGATAGTGGCATGAAATTTACAGGCTTGAGGAAACATGGATATGAGACTCCTTGGCAGCGCCAACCCTGGCTGACAGGTTGTGCGCGTTCGGTGCATAAATATTGGCGTTCGTCGCCGTAGCAACTGAATTCAAATCTGTGAAATATGCTGATTGACTGATGAGAAGCTGACTTTGGAACTTCTCGCGCAGGAAACTACGCTCTCCCCTTAAACCTCGTCAAGAGAGCGGCCTGTACTTTTTGCAAAGTTGGGAACAGATCACGGTTTTCTTTGTTTCTGCCGCACTGCAAGCCGTTCCCCTCAACTCGCCATTCGTTTTCTCGGCTGATAATTCTGCATAACCTTCGGCGCTTCCTCTGGTCTACCATGACCTCCTACAAAAAAATATATTTTGGTCGTGATTGATTCTCCCCTCGGCTTTTCGCCTGTATGAGTGGGGGAGTAAGGGCAATTCATTTTCGGAGCTGGAGACAGCTTTTTGTGGTGCTGGAAATGAATTGCCCGCTTGTATGGCCCCCACTCAACAACAAAACAAAAAGCCGGACAACTGATCCGGCAAGCAACGAGGGGGAACAAAATGAAACGATCCAACAACCAGATGAGAAGAATCTTGGTCATCAGCCTGCTGTTGACCATTGGCTTAGCACTGATGCCGCTCAGCCGAAAATTCAGTACACATGACACAGTTGCGGCGAAGACGACTGCGCCCAATGCAAACGAGCAGGAATTGCTCAAAGAAAGCCTGGGCAAGATGCCGCTGTACTTTATCGAGAACAAAGGCCAGCTTGATAACCGCGTCAACTATTACGTGCAGGGCCGCGACAAAAGTTTGTACTTTACACCGCAGGGCATCACCTTCGCGCTCAGCAGCGCAACCCCGCAGCAATCGCCGCAGCGCTGGAATCTCAAACTGGATTTCATCCATGCGAACCCACACGTGAAGATTGTGGGCAAAGAGCAGGCCGAAGCTGTGTTCAGCTATTTTACGGGCGCGTCTGACCAGTGGAATGCAGGGCTAAAAACTTATAAATCCATTGTCTATGAAAACCTATGGCCGGGCATTGATCTGGTGTATTCCGGCACGGTGAATCAAATGAAATATGAGTTCATCGTGCAGCCCGGCGCAAATCCCGCCAACATCAAATTGGCGTATCGCGGCGCGTCATCCGTCAAGCTCAATGCCAAGGGTAGTTTGGAAGTTGCAACTCCTGTTGCCAGCTTCGAGGACGACAAACCGTTTTCATATCAGGACGTGGATGGCGAGCGCATCGAAGTCGCAACGTCGTACGCGCTGGAAAAGAAGGGCAGTACCTACAGTTTTCAACTCGGCAACTATGATCGCAGCAAACCGCTGGTCATTGATCCGGTGATGATCGTGTATTGCGGCTATATCGGCGGCAGCGGTTCAGACCTGGGCACAGACATCGTCGTGGATAACAACGGCTTTGCCTATGTCACGGGGTTTACGAACTCCACCGAACGCAGCACGGTTCCGGGCTACAACCTCTTTCCGGTCAAAGTCGGGCCTGATCTGACCTACAACACGGTCGGCTGTGGGAATTGCTATGACGCCTTTGTCGCCAAGGTGCGCGTGGATGGCACGGGGTTGATTTATTGCGGCTACATTGGCGGCGAATATGACGACAAAGGCTTTGGCATCACGCTGGATTCACAAGGTCGCGCGTACGTGGTGGGAACCACTATGTCGGTCAAAAAATTCCCCGTCAAAATCGGCCCCAAATTAACGAGCAGCGGTGGGCAGGAAGGCTTCATTGCCAGAGTCAATGCGAATGGTACGGGCTTGGAATACTGCGGTTTCATCGGGGGCAGCGGCGATGATGGCGCGCGAGCCGTGGCCGTAGACAAAGCGTTTTCGGCCCACGTGATTGGCTCCACCGATTCCAAAGATTTGCCCGGCTTGATGAACGTGGTGACAAGCTGGAACTGGGGCTTTAGTGGGGGATTGGCAGATGTGTACGCGATCAAAATCAATGCGAATGGGACGGCGGTTCCGGTCGGCGGATTCGTCGGTGGAACAGAATGGGATTCCGGCACCGACATTGACGTGGACGATGAAGGCAATATGTATCTGAGCGGTTTTACGCAATCGGATGAAAAAAGCTTTCCCGTCAAAATTGGCCCGGACGTGACCTTCAACGGCAGCCAGGACGGCTTCGTTGCGCGCGTCAATCAAAGTGGAATGCAGTTGGATTATTGCGGCTACATCGGAGGCAAAGGCGATGACACGGCTGCTTCGATTGCGGTGACGCCCAGCGGCTATGCCTACATCGGCGGCGATACGACTTCGGATGAAACGACGTTTCCTGTTGCGGTCGGACCTGACCTGACCTTCAACGGCAAAGCAGATGCGTTCGTTGCCAAAGTCCAACAGGATGGCAGCGGCCTGATATTTTGCGGATACATCGGAGGAGCGGAATCGGATAGCGGAACGGGGATTGGGATTGATGCGGTTGGCGGTGCGTATCTCACCGGTGTCACGAACTCCGATCAGAAAACTTTTCCGGTCAAGCAAGGCCCTGATCTGACTTACAACGGCAATGGTGATGCGTTTGTCGCCAAAGTCAGTTTGAGCAGCAGCCTGATTTATTGCGGCTACGTCGGTGGCACCGGCAATGATTACCCGTGGGCCATCGCCACGAACCGAACGTTGACAAGTTCGGATGCGTTCATTGTCGGACGTACCGATTCGACGGAAGCGATGGGCTTTCCGCTCAAGAACGGCCCCGATTTTAGCTACAACGGCAGCGGCCCGCCGCTTGGTTGGGATGCGTTTGTCGCCAGAATTTCAAAACCTTGACACACATTGATTGTGGTGCAGAAATTGCTTTCATCAGCGTCTGCACCACAAATTTTTAGTAAACAAGACTCACGACCCTCAACGAGACACGCCCCGACTCTCATCATCTTTAACGACCCTTTGCTTGTTGTAAAACAGGCGGGACTTTTCACCCAGAGGAAATGATATGCGGTTACATTTGTGTCTGCGATTACTCTTGTTCTTCGCAATTTTGGCTCATGGACAAAGCTTCGCGGCCTTCGGCGTTGCCATGACTTTGAGTCCAACCACAGCTACACTTCCATTCAACGACACCAACTCCATCACAAATTCTGTCACAAATTCCGTCAGTCGCGCGGCTGGCACGCTTACGTCAACGGCAAGCATCGCGGCGATCCAAGCGGCTCCCGTCGTCTACTGGTTTTCGCCTAGCAAGGTGCCGCTGGGGACGACGACTTTCACCGTCAACGGTGCAAACTTTGTCAACGGCGCAGTCGTGCGGTTGGATGGCGTGGCTTTGCCCACGACGTTTGTGTCTTCGACGCAATTGAAAGCGACCAGCAACGTGATGCAATCGGGCAGTGGCTACATCACAGTCGCCAATCCGAATGGCGTGATTTCCGGGCAACGCCTGCTGGAATTCGGGCAAGGTATCGTCGTGAACATCACGCCCGCCACCGCCATTGTTGCCACGAATGCAACACAACAATTCACCGCCAATGTCACTGGCACAGCGAACACGCAAGTGTATTGGTATGTGAACGGCGGCAGCACGAACGGCACGATTTCATCCAGCGGCTTGTACAAAGCGCCTGCCGTCGCACCCGCGTCGCCTGTCACCATTCGCGCCGTCTGTGCGGTCAACAGCGAGCGATCCGCCACCGCGACCGTGACTGTGAGCGGCGCGGCGCAAACCGTCGCCATTAACATTTCGCCTACGTCTGCGAACGTGCCAACCAGCACGACACAGCAATTCACCGCGACCGTCACAGGTTCTGCAAATACGGCTGTGACGTGGCAGGTCAACAACATCACAGGTGGCAACGCGACCGTCGGCACTATCAGCAGCGGCGGCCTGTACACGGCTCCCGCTTCGGTTCCCGCTGGCGGCGGCGTCAGCGTCAAAGCGATCAGCCAAGCCGACACGACGAAATCCGCGAGCGCATCCGTCACGGTTACGCCGCCCGCTGTTCCAGTCGTTGTCACGATCACGCCAACCTCGGTGTCATTGGCGGTAAGTGCGACGCAACAATTCACTGCCACTGTCACAGGCAATGCCAATACGGCTGTCACCTGGCAAGTGAACAATGTGAACGGCGGCAACGCGACAGCAGGGACGATCACGAATACAGGCTTGTACACTGCGCCGAATGCGCTTCCATCCGGTGCAATCACGGTCACGGCTGTCAGCCAGGCTGACGTCACGAAAAAAGCGAATGCGACCGTCACCATCGTTGACACGCAAGCCATCGCCGTCGGCAGATTTTTGGAGCAAGCCACCTTCGGCCCGACGCCACAATTGACCGCGCACCTCAAGCAAATCGGGATGGCTGCGTATTTGGAGGAACAGTTCCTCGCGCCTGAATCCGTGTATCCCAACGGCAATGCGATGACGATGGCGCAGTTGCGAGACCGCGTGTTTTACAACTTTGCTACCGGGCAGGATCAATTGCGGCAACGCACGGTTCACTCTTTGAGCGAGATCATCGTGATTTCGAGCAACAAAAACTACTACGCAAATATGCTGCATCCGTGGTTGCAAATCCTGAGCAAAAACGCGTTTGGCAATTACAAAACCTTGCTCAAGGAAATCACGCTGGACGCTTCGATGGGCAACTATCTGGATATGGTCAACAGCACCAAGCCGGGTGTGAGCGGCGGCGCGAATGAAAACTATGCGCGCGAATTGTTGCAGTTGTTTTCGATTGGGTTGTACCAACTCAAGCCGGATGGTTCATTCCAACTCGATGCGAATGACAAACCGATTCCCACCTACGATCAAAACGATATTCGTCAATTGTCGCTGGCATTGACAGGATGGACCTTCAACACGGCGAATGGTGCGCCGCTCTATCCCAATCCAAATTATTATCCTGGCACGATGGTTCCGCTGGCGAACTATCACGAGACGTCAGCCAAGACGTTTTTAGGTCAAACGCTGCCCGCGAATCAGACGATGCAAAAGGATATTGATGATGTGATTGAGATTATCTTCAATCATCCCAACATTGCGCCGTTCATCGCTACACGACTGATTCGCGCGTTTGTCACGAGCAATCCATCGCCCGCCTATATTGCGCGCATTTCGGCAGTCTTCAATAACAACGGGCAAGGCGTGCGCGGTGATTTGAAGGCCGTCATCAAAGCAATCCTGCTTGATCCCGATGCTCGCAACGACGCACCGCCGAGCGATTTCGGCAAGCTGCGTTCGCCGATCTATCAGCACATCGCACTGTTCCGCGTGTTGGGCGCAACGATTCCGCAGCCGACGCAATTCGTTTATGCCTACGACAATATGGGCGAAGGCGTGCTGAATGCGCCGTCGGTCTTTGGGCATTACTCGCCGCTGTATCGCATCCCGAAACAAACGCCGCCGCTCTTTGGGCCGGAGTTTCAAATTTACGGTCCCGGCGAACTGGTCAATCGCGGCAATTTCCTCTGGAATTACATGAATTATTACCAGACGGGCATCTGGGATTTGCAATGGCTCTTCAGCCTGGGCAATGACCACGTCGCGTGCATCAATGCCGTAGACAATTTGCTGCTCTACGGTCGCATGTCCGCCGGAATGCGACAGCAATTGATGGCCGCGTTGCAGTCGTCCGCGAATGCAGGCGCAGACGCGAAGATGCGCGCGTTGACCGTGCTGTATCTGACCGCAATGTCCAGCGAATATTTAGTAATGCACTAATAACATTCCTGGGAGCGCAAGCGTTTTGCCGACGCTCCCAGGCTGAGGAGATTTCATGACAACCAATCATTTTTCTCGACGCACATTTCTTCAATTATCGGCGAGCGCCGGGATGCTCGCGGCGCTTGGTCAACTCAAGGTCGCCGAAGCGGCGCAAGCAGCGGATTACAAAGCGCTCGTTTGTATCTTTTTGTTTGGCGGCAATGATGGTCACAACACTGTCATTCCGCTCTCACAGAGCGAATACGCCGCTTATGCCGGCAAACGCGGCAGCCTTGCGCTGAGCGGCAATCAACTCCTGCCCATCACGACGACGACGGGCGGGCAATATGCGCTGCATTATGGCCTCGCCGAAATGCAGCCACTGTTTCAGCAAGGCAAGCTCGCGGTCGTTGCCAACACCGGCATTTTGAATGAGCCGACGACATTGCAACAGTATCAGCAAAAAGCCGTGCCGTTGCCGACGCAGTTGTTTTCGCATTCCGATCAAATCGTGCAAATGCAGGCGGGTGTTCCAAGCACTTCGGCCAGCAGCGGTTGGGGCGGGCGCATCGCGGATTTGGTCCAAGCCAGCAATGCGAACACGACCTTTCCTGTCTCGGTGTCGTTCAATGGCTCAGCGCTATTTGTGGCGGGACAGAGCGTGCCGGGGACAAACCTACAACCGGGCAATTCGCTGGATCAATACGCGATGGGCAGCGGATGGCCGCAGTCCGCGATTGACGCGCGCTACAACGCGCAAAAGCAAATGGTCGCACTGAACCACAGCAATCGCCTGATCGCTGCGGCTGACAAAGTGATGAGTGATACGCATCAACTCAACAGCATTATGAAAGGTGCCAGCGGCGGCAATTTGGCGACTGTTTTTCCAAACACGCAGTTGGGCAATCAGTTGAAAGAAGTCGCGCGCTTCATCAATTTGCGCTCGCAAACGAATGCCGGGCGACAGGTGTTTTTCTGCGGGTTGGGCGGCTTTGATACGCACAGCGGGCAGGATTACAACCAATGGGTTTTGCTGCAACAAGTCAGTCAGGCCATGAAGGCGTTTTACGACGCGACAGTCGAAATGGGCGTGGCGAACAAAGTCACGACGTTTACGTCATCGGATTTTGGCCGTTCGTTGCAACCGAGTGGCACCGGCACGGATCACGGCTGGGGAAGTCATTATCTGGTGATGGGCGGCGGGGTGAATGGGCAACAGATTTACGGCTCGTTCCCGGTCTTCGATACGACGTCGCAGAGTTACAAGCCGGATGCGTTCGTAGACAATCGCGGCGTGTTATTGCCTTCGACTTCCATCGCGCAATATGGCGCAACATTGGCGAAATGGTTTGGTGCGGCGGATGCGCAACTGGACGGGTTATTCCCGGAATTGGTGAAGTTCCCGGTGCGTGATTTGGGCTTTATGCTGTAGTTCGTGGTGAAGCACCGTTTCGCTGGTTGAGCCTTGCCACCGACCAGCGGAACGGTGCGTGATTTGTGTCATCTCACACCTTCTCAAAATCAGTTCTCTCACCACCCTTTGCGCTGCCGCAAGGCTGTGATGTGCGCAATGTGATGGCGTCCGTGCCATTCATACGATTGCAACGCGACATCCAGCGACGTCACACCAGATTCAGGATGATGAAACGAATGCGCAAACGCATCCGGCGGCAACGACCGCAATAAAATCGTCCACCGTTGATGTAAGGCGTCCAACAAACGGAGCGAAATTTCGGGGTCAGCATTCCGTCCATCTTCAAGCATCGCCCAGCGGTTTTCATCATACGGTTTGATGGTCGGCACATCTTCCGTCAATCCCAATTTAAAGCGGGTGTACGCATTCATATGGCTGTCGGCGACGTGATGCACAGTTTGCCGCACGGTCCAGCCGTCAGGCCGATAGGGTGTTTCCAATTGTTCAGACGAAAGCCCGGTCAGCGCGGCACGCAAACGTGCGGGCACCGTATCCAGAATGGCAATCAGCTCCTGACGTTCGACCTGGGTGATGGTTGGGCGAGCGATAAATTCGCCAACGGGATAGCGCAAATCAGACATGGAAAGCTCCTTAAAAAAATAGTCGGTAATCAGTAGTCGGTAGATAGAACCCGAAACTGGTGGTCATCATACGCAGTCTGCGGCAATTAGGGAAACTCATTGTTTTCATCAAAACGATGAACTATTCTCATCCTGAAATCAGGAGGCTTGCGTTGTGAATCTGGATATTCGTCATCTCAAACTCATTGTTGCTGTCACCGAAGAAAAGAGCGTCACCAAGGCCGGCGAGCGGTTACACCTGACGCAATCGGCGCTTAGCCATCAATTGCGCGACATCGAAGAACGGCTCGGTACGCCGCTGTTTTTACGGCTTAACAAAAAGATGGTGCTGACACAGGCGGGCGAGCGGTTGCTTTATTCGGCGCGACAAATTCTCGATGAATTGCGGCGGGCGGAAGACGACCTGAAACAAATGGCGGAGCATCATCAGGGGACGTTGCGGCTCAGCACTGAATGCTACACTTGCTATCACTGGTTGCCGGAACTATTGCGCGAATTTAGTCAGCAATACCCGAAAGTCGAAGTGAATGTTGTCGTCGAAACAACACATCAACCGTTGCCTGCGTTGCTGAATGGCAAACTGGATTTGGCGATTGTGTCTACGCCGACGCGCGATAACCGAGTGCGCTACAAACCACTTTTCACGGATGAACTCGTAGCGATTCTGCCGCCGGATCATCCGTTGACCGCGCGCGAATATTTGCGCCCGCGCGATTTTGCCGGTCAGCATTTGATTTTATATGTGTCGCCGAAAGACAGCGATCTGTATCAATGGGTACTGATTCCGGCAGGCGTTGCGCCCGCGAAATTGTCAGTGATGCAACTGACCGAAGCGATCATCGAAATGGTCAAAGCTGGATTGGGCATCAGCGTGCTTGCGCGTTGGGCGGTGCAGGATCAGGTGGACGCCGGAACGCTGATCGCGCGTCCCGTCACGAAAAAAGGATTGCATCGGCAATGGAGCGCGGCGCTGCTGAAACATGATTATGTCCCTGCGTACGTGAATGATTTTGTGGAATTGTTATCGCGCCCCGCCATGCCATTGGCCCGGCCCGGCATCGTGCGCCTGGCTGCGGCGAAGAAATAGAAACGCAATGTTTCCCCGCGAGCAACGACAGCGGCGGCGCGGTATCGTATACTGCGGCTGTTCCCATTTGCATTTGCCACATTATTCGCGCGCACCATCAAAAAAACTGTTATGAATGCACGACACAAACAAGCCCGCAAACTCATCGTTCTTTCCCTTGGCATTTTGCTCATCAGCCCGTCGTTATTGGCGCAAACGAATGTGACGATTCGCGTAAACTCCGCCAAACGCATCGGCCCGATGAAGCCGATTTGGAGTTGGTTTGGCTATGACGAACCAAACTACACGTACATGAAAGACGGCAAAAAATTGTTGTCTGAACTCTCCGCGCTCAGCCCGACGCCGGTTTTCGTGCGCACGCATAATTTGCTGACGACCGGCGATGGCAAGGCGGCGCTCAAGTGGGGGTCAACGAATGCGTATACCGAAGACGCGCAGGGCAAGCCGATTTACGATTGGACGATTGTGGATCGCATCTTTGACACGCTGCTCGAACGCAAGATGAAGCCGCTCGTCGAAATCGGGTTTATGCCCGAAGCGTTGTCCGTGAAGCCGCAGCCGTACAAACATTCGTGGGGCATCGGGCAAACCTACAACACAGTGTTTACAGGCTGGGCGCATCCGCCGCGCGATTATGCGAAGTGGTCGGAACTGGTGTTTCAATGGGTGAAGCATTCGGTGCAAAAATACGGGCGCAAAGAAGTCGAAAGCTGGTGGTGGGAATTATGGAATGAACCGGACATTGGCTATTGGCAAAGCACGCCGGAAGAATATTTCAAGCTGTACGATTACACGGCGGATGCGGTGAAACGCGCTTTGCCCACGGCGCGGATTGGCGGGCCACACGTGACAGGGCCGCTCGGCGCACGCACGCAGAAGTTTTTGCGAGACTTCCTCGAACACTGTGCGCGGGGCAAAAACGCTGCCACTGGCAAAACGGGGACGCCGCTGGATTACATTGGTTTTCACGCCAAAGGCGCACCGCGCGTGATCGAAGGCCACGTGCAAATGGGCATCAGCAGCCAACTCAAGGCGATCTCCAACGCCTTTCAAATTGTCGCGTCGTTCCCCGAATACCGCAACACGCCGCTGGTGATAGGCGAATCCGACCCGGAAGGTTGCGCCGCCTGTTCATCGCGCGTCTATCCAAACAACGGCTATCGCAACGGCACGATGTATTCCAGCTACACCGCCGCGCAAATCGCCCGCACCTATGAACTCGCGGATTTCCACGGTGTGAACATTCTGGGTTCGGTGACGTGGGCATTTGAATTTGAAGATCAGCCGTACTTCGACGGCTTCCGCGATCTGGCGACGAACGGCATAGACAAACCTGTCCTCAATGTGTTTCGCATGCTTGGATTCATGGGCGGCGAGCGCGTGGCCGTTGATAGCACCGGTGCGCTGAAGCTGGAAACGATTCGGGATCAAAGTGTGCGCGGCAACCCTGATGTCAATGCGTTGGCGAGCCGACAATCGCGCAGTGTCGCCGTGTTGGTGTGGAATTATCACGATGATGATTTGCCCGCGCCATCAAGCGAGGTCGAAGTTGTGATTGACGGTTTACCGAACGGGCGCGGGCGCTTACAGCATTACCGCATTGATGCTGAACACAGCAATGCGTATGAGGTCTGGAAAAAAATGGGTTCTCCACAGCAACCAACGCCCGCGCAATACAAACAGCTTGAACGTGCGGGACAGTTGCAATTGCTGGGCGCACCGCAACGGCAACAAATTGCCAATGGAAAATTGGCGGTGAAATTCAATTTGCCGCGTCAGGGCGTATCTTTGCTGCGGTTGACGTGGTGACAACAACGATTTGATCGGATTTCCATTGCCTGTATCATCGCTACACAGAAGCACATTTATTCATCACAGAAGGAGAAAATCATCGGATGGAAACGATCATCCAGAGTCTTGTGGGCGGCGTATTCATTGGTCTAAGCGCCGCTGCATTATTGTTCTTTCAGGGGAAAATTGCCGGGATCAGCAGCATTCTGGGTGCTGTGTTAAGCCCGGCGGGGCGTGTTGGCGAGTGGCGCTGGCTGTTCCTCGTTGGACTGGTTGCGGGTGGCTTTCTGACCTTTGTTTTTCGCCCTGGGGCCTTTACTTTTGAAATTAACCGCTCGGTGACGGCGGTGATAGTTGCCGGATTGCTGGTTGGATTTGGTGCGCGCCTTGGGCAGGGTTGCACCAGCGGGCATGGCGTGTGCGGCGTGGGGCGGCTGTCATTGCGTTCCATCGTCGCTACCGTAATTTTTATTGCGACGGGCGCCGTCACGGTATTCATCATCAACCATCTGTTTGGAGGTGTGCTGTGAGATTGTTGCCACGAATCACTGCCTTTGGAGCGGGGATACTTTTTGCGCTGGGGTTAACCTTCAGCGGTATGACGCAACCCGCCAGAATCGTCAGATTTTTGGATTTCGCAGGTGCGTGGGACCCCAGTCTGTTGTTAGTGATGGGGGCCGCCATCGCGGTTTACCTGCCGTTGTCTCGCCTGATTACCCGACGGTCAGCTCCACTTTGGGAGAAAGAGTTTTCCTTGCCACTGTCAAAGGCGATTGATGCACGGTTGGCAATTGGCGCAGCCATCTTTGGTGTGGGTTGGGGATTGGGTGGGTTTTGCCCCGGCCCGGCCATCACTTCGTTGGGGGCGGGATCAGAGACTGCCCTGGTGTTTTTCCTGGCGATGATTGCCGGGATGAAGCTGTTCAATCTAGTGGGCACGGCGCAACAAACGCGCGGCGAGAGCGAACCTGAAACGAATGAGGTCTGTGGCTGAAGTTTCGCCATAGACAAATCCGTGAACCGCGCATCCGATTCAAGCCACAGCGCCACCACAACTGGAACCAGCGCCCGCCGTGCAGCCAAAGCAATGCACGCCGGTCACGATGCGGCGTTGCGCCAACTTGATAGGATCGAATTCGGCTATCGTCTGTGGCGCGTTTTCTGCTACGCCCAACTCTAACATCTGATTGAAGTCACAGTCGTACAGTTTTCCTGTCCAATCCACACTGACCAGTCTGCGACACATTACGCCTGCGACAGCGTTGGGATTGAAGGCCTCCACGAGCTTGCGCAGGTATCGTTCTTCGTTACCCGAACGTCGCAAATATTCCAGGAAGCGTTTGATCGGCATGTTGGTAATGGTGTAGAGCTGATTGAACGTCAATCCGTAACGACTCTGCAATTCGCGTTTGAAATCGGCTTCAATGGCGCTTTGCGCGGGCGGTAAAAACGCACCGACCGGATTGTAGACTAAATTCAAATGCAACCCGCTTCCGTCTACGCCATAGCCCACCGCATTTAATCTGCGAATCGCTTCGATAGATTTCGTGAACACACCATTGCCGCGCTGTGCGTCGGTTTGCTGTTCCTGGAAGTAAGGCAGGGAAGAGATGACTTCGATTTGATGCGCGCGAAAGAATTCAGACAAATCCTCCTGTCCCGGCTCAAACATTACGGTCAGATTGTGGCGCACCATCACATGTGTGCCGAGCGCGCGTGCCTCGGTGACAAGCCAGCGAAAGGATGGATTCAATTCCGGCGCGCCGCCTGTGAGGTCAAGTGTCAGAATGCGAAAGCGTCGCAAGGCCGCAAGCACTTGTTCCGCTGTTTCGCGGGTCATGATTTCGGTGCGCTTGGGGCTGGCGTCTACGTGACAATGCTTACAGGCCTGATTGCACAATTTGCCCACGTTGACCTGCAAAGTTGCGACTGATGTAGCGCGCAACTCCAGCCCGTGTGAGGCGAGTTTTTGCTCAAAGTCGAACGTCATCACATGGAAACCTTATGGACGGAGTTATGCGCCTGCAAGCCGTGAATCAAAGCCGCGCCGCCACGAATCGCGGACGCCATATGAATGGCTTCGGTCATTTGATCCAGATTTGATCCTGACTCCAAACACGATTGCGAATACGCATCAATGCAGTACGGACATTGCAAGGCGTGCGCGACCGCCAAGCCAATCAAGGCTTTTTCGCGTTTTGACAGCGCGCCGTCTTCCTGACACGCCTGATACCAGTCCATAAATTTGGCAAACAAATCCGGGCGATGTTTGCCGATTTCACCAAAGCGGGAAAGATCATCTTCCTCGTAATAAGACATTCCAAGATACTCCTTATTGGCAGGATTACTTCGCTACGATATTAAAATTGATGATGACTTCGTTCTTGACCTTGATTGAACCTGCTGCCGCAGAATAAGGCGTGATCCCGAAGTCCGTTTGCTTCAAAACATACCTGCCCCTGGCGCGCAACGATTGCGGCGTCGCGGAAATAGAAGCCGGAATTGCGATTCGACGCGTTACGCCATGTAAGGTCAAATCGCTATTTATGGTCAGATTAGGGCCATTGAAATTGGTGATGCTCACAGAACGAAAAGTGATCTTGGGGAATTTGCCCGATTCCAACACGATATTGTTCATTGAGTTGGTAATTTCCTGTCGGTCTTTTTCGCTGATTCTGTCGAGTACCGCCAGCGACTTGGCGTCAATGTCTAATTCCAATGATCCCGCCGCTGCGCCCGCCGCCGGGATCACGACGCGCCCGGAATACGAGCGCACAGCAATGTTATGGTCGTGCGCCAAAAAGCTCAATGCGCCCGCTTTGCCCACGAACACTGTCAGGCTGCTTTCGGCGGGAATGATGGTATAGGTTTTGGCCTGAATCGGCGCTGAAACGAGCGGCGGTGCAGGTTTCCTGGATCCTTTTTGTGGCGCTGATTGCACGCCAGCAATGAGCGAATTCGATAGCAGCACAGCGGCTATTGTGACCGCTTGCAAAAGTAGTTTCATCTATTTTCTCCTTCAAAAATGCGAACGAGTCACTTTGAAATTACCATATTCCAAACACGATTGCGCAAGGGCCTAGTGCTGTGTAATTTTAGTTTTTTGGGAAAGTCGTAGCGCGATTTGGCAAATCGCGTGTACCGCCAAGGGAAGCTCCGCGATTTGGCAAATCGCGTTACCTTTAATAACTTGAATTACAAAGCATTAGGATTCTCCTGATTTGTGTCCTACAGTTGTCGGAACCTAACACTCGCGACGACTCCTTCCGGCTTCACCATTTGAGGCGATTCCTCAACGTTTTGGTATATGTGGTGGCGCTAGGTCGGGAGCAGTCGCAAGGAAGCGCGAGGAAACGGAAGGACTTGCCTATTTGTGAGGTGCGGCATAAGGGTTGCGACGCGCGACCGTAGCCGGTTTGCAGAATTGATAATCCTCCTTTCAGAAACGGAGAATGATTTATGATCCCCTCGACACCCAGCCGATATGTTTTGACCCTCTCTTTGTTCCTGTCCCTTTTCGCTCTGACTGTGGCGGACACTCCGATTATTCGTGTCGCGCGCATCAGTTTGATCGAAGGCGAAGTCAGCTATCGTCGTGCCAATCACGAAGACCAATCCTGGTACGATGCTTCGACGAATACACCGCTTGGCGAAAACGATCAGATTTTTACAGGGCAACGAGGCCGCGCAGAAATTCAACTCACCGGGCGCAACATCGTGCGTCTTGATTCCGACACCAGCTTTAAGATTGCGCAGTTCACCACCGCCGTAACGCAGATTGGCTTGCCGCTTGGCACGGCGACGTTTCGCGTTGACAGCCTGGATCGCCGCCAGTTCGACATCGTGGACGCAAGCGATGCCAGCCGCGACGAACAGTTATATTTTGAAGTCAACACCCCAACTGTTTCTGTGACTTTGCTCAAAACGGGCGATTACCGCATCAACGTGCGCGAAGATGGATTGACCGAGGTAATTGTGCGCAGTGGCGAAGCCGAAGTCTACAGTCAGGAACTCGGAACCATTGTAGTGAAGAAAGGCCGTCGCCTGGTGGTCGAAAGCGATAGCTCCGGTTATTACCAAATGGCGAAGCTGGAAGATAAAGACACGTTTGATCGCTGGAATGATCGGCGTGATGACGAATTGTCTTATCAGGCGAATTCGCTCAGCGCCCGTTACGTGCCGCAAGGAATTCCAGGCGTTTACGATCTGGATCGTTACGGAGATTGGTGGCAAACGGAAGATTATGGTTATGTTTGGTCGCCGCGCACGGTTGCCACTGGATGGTCGCCCTATCGTGTCGGCGCGTGGCGTTGGTATTCGGATTGGGGCTGGACGTGGATTTCGACCGAACCCTGGGGCTGGGCACCATACCACTACGGGCGGTGGTCGTACGTTCGCAATCGCTGGTGTTGGATTCCGCGTGATCGTGTGTCGGTCGGGTTTTCGTGGTCGCCCGCGCTAGTAACGTGGTTCGGCTGGGGAAATGGCTACAATCGTGGCTACAACAACGGGTATCGAGATGGTTATCGTGATGGGCGATATGATTCGGTTGGCTGGATTCCGCTTGGTCCAGGCGAGCATTATTATAATCCGTATCGGCGTGGCGGGAATACAACGATTGTCAACAACACGAATATCTATGGCAATGGCAACACCGTCATCAATCAACGCATTGATACTTATCGCAATTACAATGCACCCGGTGGCGTTACGCGGATGGATGGGCGGCGCTTTGAGACGCGACGCGTGGCCGTTAATAATTTCGACAACACGCCGATTCAACAACCCGTTCTTCGCTCGGCAGTGACGATGCGCGGCGACAGCGTACGCCCGGTCGTTACCTCGAATGGGCAACCCACCGTCAACCCGGCGGCTGATCCCACCAATCGCTCTGTGACCCAACGCGAAGTGGTTTCACGGAATTTTAATCGCGGCAGTGAGAGCATTCGACCCGGAGGCGAGCGCCGAGGGGAGGTTATCAATGGTGTGCCAACGTTGCGGAGCAGTGATGTGGATCGAACGGCCCGGCCTGAGCGATTCGGGCGTGAAACCCGGAATCAAAATACAAACCGAACCACAAACCGAGTTGATGTGCCGACCGACCCGTCGAGAGTAACGAATCGAAACACCGACACCACGGATCGCGCTAATACGGGTCGCAACACCAACAGCGAAGATCGTCGCGCGGATCGCAATGTTGATCGGCCTGTGATTGAGCGTCCGGTGACGCCTACCCCACGCAACACGGAACAACCTGCCGGGGATCGCACGGAGCGGCCCAATCGTCCATACACGTTTGGGGGGGATAACAATCGCCGCGATGCAAATCCGCCAACCTATACGCCGCGCCGGACGGAAACCGAACGCCGTGAGTCTACGCCGCGTCGGGTCGAAGAAACGCCTCGCTATGAAGCGCCTCGGCCAGAGCCGCCGCGTGAATCTCGCCGCGAAGAGCGCCCCGCTCCCTCGCGTGAAACCCGGTCGGAGCGATACGAACGGCCTTCGGCGCCGCCGCCACGCCAGGAAGCCGCGCCGCGCTATGAAGCTCCTCGTCAAACTGAACGCCCCAGCGTCCCGCCGCCGAGCAATAGCGGCGGGGGACGTGGTGAACGTCCGTCGCGCCGCCCGTCCAATTAGACGTGAAGATGCGTATGCGACGCACAGATCTGAGGTTGATTCACCAATTGGCGATGGCCTCAGATCTGTGCGTCGCACACGTTTTTCAGATCAACAATATCTGTCACCTTCAAGTGACAGACATCGTCAACTTTCTTTCCCTGACGTCTTTCTCGAAAAACTCTGATATTGCGCAAACCCTTGTCAATATTGGCCCAAATCCTTTGGCACAGCTTAATCATTACTTTGGCACAGCGTTCGCAACATCTATCAGCGTGAAAAGACGCTCGGTTGATTGTCGCCGTAGTGGTTAGTTTGGGTTGTTCGGCGGCGGCAGTTTCGGGGCCACCGCGCGTCTTTTCCCCTTAATTCTCACCCCATACAAAAAGATCGTCCTCACCCCATTTCAGCAAGTTTACCGCCAGTGTTATAGTCTCGCTTTCTGCTTCAATTCAGGAGAGACTCAAACGCACTGGTGGATACTTTTCTTTTCATTCTTGCAATCATCACGCTTTTCTTTTTTGTCAGTTTTGGGCTTGAACTGACTATCGGCAATCGCACCATCAAATTCCTCAAAGAGGTGCCGCGTCTGGTGTCTATCAATCCGCCACGCGTGTCCGTCATTGTTGCTGCCCGCAACGAAGAGCGTGAAATCGAAGCGGCCTTACAATCTGTCCTCGCGCAAAACTACGACAATCTCGAAGTCCTGGTCGTCAATGATCGCTCAACTGATTCGACCGGTCTGATTTTGGAGCGGATGACGAATGACTATCCTGAACTGCGGGTCGTTACGATTACTGAATTACCTACACATTGGTTGGGGAAAAATCACGCCTTGTACATTGGCGCACGACAAGCCAACGGACAGATATTGTTGTTCACGGATGCCGATGTCATTATGAGCCGCGATAGCGTGAGTAAAGCGGTTCACTACCTTTTGGAACAGCGATTGGATCATCTGACCTGTTTGCCGTCTCAGACGACTCCAAGTCGGGCGTTGCGTGGTTTTATCGCAGCTTTTGGTTTTTTCTTTGCACTGCACACTCGGCCTTGGCGCGTGAAGCGACCGAATCGCTGGTACATCGGCATCGGCGCATTTCAACTGATTCGTGCGCAGTTTTACCATCGAATCGGCGGCCATTTGCCCATCGCTCTGCGCCCGGATGATGACCTGATGTTGGGCAAGCTGATTAAGCTCAATGGCGGTCGGCAGGAAATGGTGTGGGGCCGGGGGGCGATGAGTGTTGCCTGGTATCACTCAATCAAAGAATTGATTAATGGCTTAATGAAAAACGCGTATGCAGGCGTTGGCTACAACTTTTTTCTGGTGATTACCTCAACCATTGCCTTGTTGACATTCATGGTCTTTCCGTTTGTGGCAGTCTTTTTGACAACGGGAAAAACGCTGCTGCTCAATCTCGCCACGATTGTCGTCCTGATTTTGATTCTCCTGGATAACGTGCGATTTGTTGGTTTGAGCCGCTGGCATGTTCTCAGTTTTCCATTAGCGACATTGCTGTTTATTTACATTCTTTGGAAAGCATCGCTGCGTGCAATTTTCAGTGGTGGCATTGAATGGCGAGGGACGCGATATTCATTGAAAGAGCTGCGGCGCAACAAAATCTGATTTGATCTCAACCCTCAAATCTCAAACTCCTGATGCTCGACTTTCTCATTACAAATGCGTCCATTCTTGACGGCACAGGACAGCCCGCCTACGTGGCTGATTTAGCGATCCATCACCATCGAATTGCTGCGCTCGGCGACCTTGCAACGCTCAACGCGCGCCAGGTTATCAAGGCAGAATCTCTCACGCTCATGCCCGGTATTATTGATCCGCATTCGCATGCAGATTTGATTCTACCGCTTGCGCCTGCGCGTCAATCCGACCTGCTGCGCTGCAAATTGGCACAAGGCATCACGACCACCATCATCGGCAATTGTGGGTTGGGATGTGCGCCGCTTGGCAATGCCGAAGCGACCAACATCTTGCGCGCGGTGAATGCGTGGATGACGCCGGAAGTGGTGGATTGGAAATGGCGCACGGTCGGTGAATATTTGGATCAACTCGCAAACAACGGCTTGAGTTTGAATATCGCCACGCTTGCGCCGCACGGCCCAATTCGGATTTCTGCGATGGGGCTGGCGAAAGGGAAGCCGTCGCGTTCTCAATTGAGAATGATGCACAAGCTGACAGAACAGGCAATGAAGGATGGTGCCTTGGGGCTTTCGACAGGCTTGATTTACCCGCCGGGGATGTACTCAGAGTTCGATGAATTGCAATCACTCGCTGAAGTCGTCAAAGACTACGACGGCATTTACACCAGCCACATTCGCGGTTCCAGCGAGACGTTGATCCCTGCCGTAAAAGAACTCCTGAACATTGGTCGTACAACCGGCGTGCGCGTCCATCATTCGCACAACGAAGCCGTCGGTCGCGCGCATTGGCCGAAGATTGATCGCGTGCTGCGAATGGAAGAGGAAGCAATAAAATCAGGCGTGCGCGTGAGCTTCGATATGTTTCCCTACACCGCTGCCGCCACGATGATGATTGCGATTTATCCGCCGTGGGCATTGGAAGGCGGCGTAGATGCGTTGCTCGAACGATTGCAGGACAAGCCGACGCGCGAACGCCTTCGCCGCGACATTGCCAGGCGCAAATCAAGTTGTGCGCCCAACGGCTGGCCACACAATTTGGTACGCGCGACGGGTTGGGATGCCATTCGCATTGGCTACGTCGCGAGCCGCAAAAACAAACGCTACGAAAATCGCAGCCTGCTCGAACTCGGCAAGCTCACAGGCAAAGAACCATTCGACGCGATTTCGGATTTATTGATTGCAGAGCGCGGGCAAGTCTCGATGCTGATTTTTGAAGTGACGGGCGAGCAGGATGCACGCGAATTGTTGAGCAAATACGCCCAACATCCGCTCAGTGCGTTTTGCACCGATGCCGAAGATTACGGGCGCGGGTTGCCGCATCCGGCAGCGTATGGAGCCTTTGCGAAAATCCTCGCGCGTTTTGTTCGGGCAGACAAAACGCTCACACTCGCCGAAGCCGTGCGCAAAATGACTTCGTATCCGGCGCAGATTTTCGGACTGCAAGATCGCGGCGTGATTCGTCCCGGCGCATTCGCAGATTTGGTGTTGTTCGATCCAAAACAAATCAAAGATCGCGCGACGTATGCGCAACCGCGCCGTTTTGCCACCGGCATCAAAGCCGTCTTCGTCAACGGCAGCATTGCTTTTGCCGATGGCGAATGGAACAATGCGCCGCACGGCGTTGTCATCAAACGCTGAATCCAAAAAGTAATGTAGAGCAAACTTCCAGTTTGCTCAGGTTTCGATACCAAAACGCCCAATGCGGTGTAACGCGATTTGCCAAATCGCGCTACTTTTTTCGAGGAGGTTTCCGGTGCATAGCCTATTCTCAGTTTCGCGGCGCGCTTGGCTGCAATCGCTGAGTTTGAGCGCAGTCGGGTTTGCTACTTTGCCACAACTGCTCGCGCAAACCGCCGAACAATCCAGCACATTACCGCCGCTCAATCGTTTCCCCCGAATGATGCAGGATTACTTTGTCGCGCGCGTCCGCGAAATTGAGCAAGCCTCCATCAAACGCAAATTCGCACTGAAAACCAAAGCCGAGGCGCAAGCCTACGTGCGCGATGTCAAAGCGAAAATTCGTTCGTGCTTTGGGCCAATGCCTGCCAAGACGCCGCTCAATGCGAAGGTCACGGGCACAGTCGAACGCGATGCGTACACGATTGAAAATGTGATCTTTGAGAGTCGCCCCGGCTTGCTCGTCACCAGCAATTTGTACATCCCAAAAAATCGTAAATTCCCGCTGCCCGGCGTCGTCGCTTCGTGCGGTCATTCCAACAACGGCAAAGCGGGCGACACGTATCAATCGTTTGCGCAAGGCTTGGCGCGGCAGGGCTATGTCGTCTTGATCTTCGATCCGATTGGACAAGGCGAGCGGTTGCAGTACATCAACGAAAAGCTCGACTCGAAGATCGGCAATGGTGTGCAGGAGCATTTGTACATCAGCAATCAGCAATTGCTGACGGGCGAAAATTTCCCTGCATGGCGCGCGTG
>JAEUQN010000126.1 GCA_016789725.1 Blastocatellia bacterium
GTTCGATCTGGCAACGGGCAAATTATTGTGGGGTGTTCCTTACGATGTGACCGAAGGCAAAATCAAACGAGGGAACGCGCAAATCGTCGTGGATGGCGACATCGTTTACACCTCTGCCAAAGGTCAATTGCGTGCGATTGACAAAGCGACTGGCACAATCAAATGGACCTCGAAAGATTTCGGCGGCGCGATTGCCGAAATGGTCGTTCGGGGCAATGTGATTTATGGCCGACTGGGTGGCAACTTTTATGATTGGAGCAAGCGCGAATGGCAGCTAAAAAAACCTCTTGGAGTCGTGACGATCAATAAGCAATCAGGAGCGCCAATCTCGATCTATGACAAGATGAAAGAATCCGTCACGAATATGGCGATCATTGATGCGCAGAAAACGTTATTGATTGCGGACGCCGACAATCTGATTGGATTGACGATTGACGATGCCGGATCGTTGCGCGAGGCCTACAAAATCAAACTCGAATTCAAAAAGAAAATCGGGGCGATGGATGTGGCGGGAACAGCTCTGAAAATAGGGTTTGGCGGTATCGGCGCACTGGGCAAAAAGAAAGGGCAAGATGATGGTGACGATCATCCAGTCGCCATTTCATTGCGTGAAAATGGGACCGCAGTCGTGCGAGGCAAACAACATTTATTGGCCTTCAATCCGGCAAGTAGGACGATTGCCTGGTCAGTGAAATACGAAGCCCCCGGCGTTCCGGGCTGGCAAAAAGCGGTTATGTTTGGCATCACAGCGTTCAGCTATGCGATGAACACGGGGATCGCCGCCAACACGTATTACGGCACTTCGCAAAACTATTGGGCCAACAAAAACCGGGTGAACGCCATCCGCGATTACAGCGCCTTCGTCAGCAAACGATACTCAGCCACCAGTTCGACCGGAAAGTACGTGTACATTCTGACCAACGTGCAGGAAGGCAAAGAAAAAGGGGCGGGATTGGTTGGGGTGAATTTAGATACGGGCGAAACCAATCGGCAGGCATTGCTGAAAGATAAAACGCCGGATTACAAAGTAGACGAAATTCTGGGCCGTGTTTTCAATATTCGGGACGGCAAAGAGTTAATTGCCTACCCCGTACAATAACGCTATCCGCGATGGCAGAAGCGTTGAAATTCATCCAGCTTGGCCCTCGCCGCACCTTCCACAATTGTTTGCCGGGCGGTAGCCACTCCGTCCGGCAAACTTGAGCTTTTCCCTGAAATATACAGGGCCGCCGCCGCGTTGATAAGTACCAAATCTAATGCCGCATCCGTTCGCTCATGACTGAGGACTGACCGAATCAGCGCCGCATTTTCTTCCGCCGATCCGCCGCGCAAATCATCCAGGCTAGAACGCTCAATCCCAAAGTCTTCCGGGGCGATTTCAAATTTAGAAACCCCACCGGGAGAGGCTTCATACACGGTCGTTTTGTCAGCCAGCGTGATTTCATCCAAGCCATCATTGCCTCGCACAATCCAAGACCGTGTGGTCCCCAATTGAACAGCGGCTTGCGCTACTCTTTCGCAACCGTTGGGGTCTGAAACCCCAATGATTTGAAATGGCGCACCTGCCGGATTCGTCAAAGGACCAAGCAAATTAAAGATCGTACGAACACCTAATTCGCGGCGGATCATTGCGACCCGTTTGGTCGCCGAATGATGCAGCGGTGCAAACATAAAGCACATGCCAACATCATCAAAACAATCCTGAATCTGCTGCACCGATAAGTCGGTTTTTACCCTCAACGCTCTCAGCACATCAGCACTTCCCGCTTTGCTCGTCACCCCGACGTTGCCGTGCTTGGCAACCGGCAAGCCCGCCGCAGAAACGACAAAGGCGGCAGCAGTCGAGACATTGAAAGTTTTTGCCGTGCTGCCCCCTGTACCACAGGTATCAATAAACATCTGGTGTCTGGTTGAGACAATTTTCGTGCTGCGAGCGCGCATCGTTTGGGCAAAGCCTGCCAGTTCTTCGGCTGTTTCCCCTTTGGCGGCCAATGCGATCAATAATGCAGCAATTTGTGCGTCGGTCGCTTCGTCGGAAATCAAAAAATCCAATAAAGACGCAGCTTCGGCTTGAGTGAGGGATTCGTCGGCAAGTAATTGTTTCAGCAAGGCAATCATCGAACGTCTTAGTCACTGATCTTAAGGAAATTGGCTAACAACTGTTTTCCTTCATTCGTCAAAATGGATTCGGGATGAAACTGTACACCTTCACAAATAAACTCACGATGCCGTAATCCCATAATCAAGCCGTCGTCCGTAGTGGCTGAAATTTCCAGGACAGAGGGCAATGATTCACGTTCGACAATCAATGAATGATACCGCGTGGCAACCGTCGGGTTTTCAAGTTCAGCAAAAATCGTTTTGCCATCGTGTGTGATCTTACTGGTTTTGCCGTGCATCAAGTACGGCGCGCGGATCACTTTGCCACCAAACGCCTGCCCGATGGCCTGATGACCCAAACATACTCCTAAAATGGGGATGCGACCGGCAAAAGCACGTATCACTTCGAGCGTGATCCCAGAGGTATCGGGCGTTCCTGGTCCAGGTGAAATGACAATTTGCCTGGGCGCAAGATTTTCGATCATGTCTATCGTGATGTCATCGTTGCGCGAGACCACCGGATCACATCGCAACTCGCCAAGATATTGCACCAGGTTATAGGTAAAGGAATCGTAGTTGTCTATGACTAACAGCATAAGAGATTTTACGGTTTAATAACCGCTTCGATCAATTCAATACGCTCCAAAGGCGTATCTTTCTCTATCCCGGTTTCCGCCTTTCGCGGTGCTTGCTCCATCCGATCCAACACCTCAAACCCATCCACGACTTTGCCAAAAATCGAATATTTCGCATCCAGATTAGGGGCATCACGCAACACAATAAAAAACGATGTCAGCGCAGAGTTGGGATCGTCAGCACGCGCCATCGAAAGAGTGCCACGTACATGTTTGCGATCTTTGCTGAACTCACCAGCGATGGTGTTCACCCAACGATCAGCCGGATGATAAGGGTAAGGTTGCCGCGAGCTGCCCATCCCGCCTTGCACTACAAACCCCGGCACAACACGATGAAAAGCCGTGTGATCGTACCAACCAGTTTCGACCAGGCGCAGGAAGTTGCGGACGTGCTCTGGCGCTAAGTCAGGGGCAAGCGCAATGGTGATGTCGCCCAAGGTGGTTTTCAGCAACACTTCTTTGCGCATTTCATCAATGTTTGCATCTTTGTATGGCGCGGTTTTCTTTGGCTCAATTTTGATACTGATGATTTTGACGGGCTTGACTGTTTTTTGGCTTTCGTCTGCGTCCACTTGCGAGATTTGATCTAAGACATGCAGACCCTCATTCACCAAACCAAAGGCTGAAAACTTACCGTCAAGCTGTGGCTGAGCGCCCGCACAAACAAAAAACTGCACGCCGCCACTATTGGGTTTATCCGGGATACGAACGGCAGACACCACGCCGCGAATATGCTTCATCTCGCTGAATTCATCTTTGAGCAAGTTCAATCCACCAGTCCCCCAACGAGCACGCGGGGCGTTCTCTTTCAGCAGTGGATCGCCCCCCTGAATCAATCCTCGTGCGATTACGCGATGAAAGGCGGACCCGTCATAAAACCCTGCCCGCGCGCGTTTGATAAAAGCAGTGGCGTGCTGCGGCGCAAATTCAGGGAAAAACTCCATTCGCATCTCGCCGAGTTCTGTCTTAATGACAGCCTCCAACCGGGACGCCTCTTCCGGCGTAACAGGGGCATCGGGTGGCGGGGCGTTTTTCTTTCGTGCGGGCTGGGCGAAACTGCCGACCATCAGCCCCAGCACCAACAACCCGATGAGTGAGGAGAGATTGAAAATTTGAAATTTGAAATTTGAAATTTGAAATCTCATAGCTCTTTTTCTGCCATTTCAATCGCACGCACACAGGCCCGTGCTTTGTTCACAGTTTCAGCATATTCCTTTTCCGGCACAGAATCGGCGACAATGCCTGCGCCAGCTTGAATATACGCTTGATCGCCGCGCACATACATCGTCCGCAAAGCAATACACGAATCCAAATTGCCAGAGTAATCAAAATACATCACGGCCCCCGCATACGCGCCGCGCCGTGTCGGCTCAAGTTCGTCAATAATCTGCATCGCCCGAACTTTTGGTGCGCCGGTCAAGGTTCCAGCGGGAAAGGTCGCGGCCAGTGCATCGAAGCAATCGTAGCCCTCCTGTAAGCGCGATTTCAGAATGGAAACCAGATGCATCACATGCGAGTAACGTTCAATGATCATCAACTCAGCGACCTCGACGGAGCCATATTCCGAAACACGTCCCAAATCATTGCGCCCCAAATCCACAAGCATGACATGCTCGGCACGTTCCTTTTCGTCATTGCGAAGTTGTTCACCAAGAATCAAGTCTTCGGCTTCTGATGATCCGCGCGGATAAGTGCCGGCAATCGGGCGATATTCCAAGGCTCCTTGATTGCAATGAACCAACATTTCGGGGGACGCGCCAAGGATCGTCTGCTCTTCATTGAGCTTGAGATAAAACATATACGGCGACGGATTGATGGCACGTAAGGCGCGGTAAATCTGAAAAGGATGCGTCGCAATATTGGCCTCGAAGCGTTGTGAAAATACGACCTGAAAAGCATCCCCGGCGCGAATATATTCTTTGATCACGTTGACTCCCGCCTCGAACTCTTCCTTGGTCATGTTCGATTTCAGCCGCGCAGGAGCGTTACGATACGTGCGGGGCAACGTCGGCACTGAAGCCGCCAACAACACTTCAAGTCTTTCGATTTCATTGCAGGCCTCGGCATATTGCAAATGCAAATTCGCCTTCGCGCCACCCGTAAAAACATTGACGATAATCTGAATTTGATGCTTCACGTGATCAAAAGCCAGCACGCTCGAAAAGAACATGACTATCGCGGTGTCAAGGTGAAGATCATCCGGTGCGTTCGCTGGCAATTTCTCAAACCATTGCACGGCGTCATAGCCAAAGAACCCAACTCCGCCGCCAGTAAAAGGCGGAAGGTTCGGAACCTTAACCGGTTGATAAGCCCCCATCAGATCGCGCAACACATCAATCATCGGCTCTTCGCATTTCTCGCGGACGCCATCAGCATTTTCAATGACAACCTCGGAACCACGCGCGCGAACGGTGCGATGGGGATTGACGCCCAGAAAGGAATACCGCGCGATCTTCTCTCCGCCTTCGACCGATTCGAGTAAGAATGCCTGCGGTGATTGATCCTGAATTTTCAAGAACGCAGAGACTGGCGTTAACAGGTCCGCCATCACAGTTTTGACGACTGGCACAACTGTTCCGCGTTTTGCTAATTCCAGAAATTCTTCGTACGCTGTCGGGGTAATGTGGGACATAAATAATTGCGCTTAGCAAATGGCGATCAGATGCACTAACCAACTCGTTTCGATTTTGGCTAACCAACAACCACCAAGATCAAATTACTACTGACTGTATTTTGCTTCGGCAGGCTTGCCGGATCGTTTATCAAGTTCCTCGGCGACCGCAGTCAATTGCAGATCTTTCTCAACCATTAAGACCATCAAGTGATACAACAAATCAGAGATTTCAGACGTCAGCTCGGAGTGTCCTGCATTCTTGGCAGCGATAATGGTTTCGGCAGCTTCCTCGCCGATTTTCTTGAGGATTTTATCCAACCCCTTCTCAAATAAATAGGTGGTGTATGAATTGGGCGGACGCTCCTGATGGCGCTGCTGAATGACAGCAAACAAATCCTCTAAAGATGTTCCCAGTTGTGATGTAGGCATTACGATTCCAATGGACGAAAGAAACAGGTCACTGCACCCGTGTGACAGGCAGGGCCGTGTGGTTCAACTAAAACCACCAATGCATCAGCATCACAATCTGCGGTTATTGCTACGATGCGTTGCGTATGGCCTGAAGTTGCGCCTTTATGCCAAAGCTCTTGCCGCGAACGACTCCAAAACCAGGTTTCACCAGATTCTATAGATCGTTGCAGGCTCTCACGATTCATATAGGCCAGGGTCAGGACCTGACGGGTTGCAGCATCTTGCACAACCGCAGGAATTAACCCTTGGGCATCGAACTTGAGCGAATCAATGATCGGCAAATTTTCCTGTCCGTCCGTCATTTACTTCATTTTTTTCGCCAGCCACTCATCAATCAATTTGAGAAGCGCAGGATCAAGCGGACGACTTACGTCGTTGTCTGCTTCGTAGCTGGGATTTCCCTTGTTTTGTTTCAAAAAGTAATCCAATTCCGGCAACAGATGCGTCTCGAAATCTTTATGCTCACCCGTTTCCAAAGCATCGCGGATGTAGCTGCCTTCTCGTGTGGGAATCCGCCGATCTTTGGCTCCGTGAACCAGCAGGATTGGCCCCACGACCGTTGGAAACAAACCGAGCGGATCATCCAATAACCAGCTATAGGCATAGTCTGGACTGCTGGCCAACGGTGCCAGCAAATCATCCTTCGGGTCTATTTTCAAATGTTCTGTTCTTGCCCCACCGGCAGCCAGTTGCTGAATCACGGCTTCCATGTGTTCTAAATATTTCTGTGTCTCAGCTTCAGGGGTTTTTCTGTCACCAAGCCTTTGCTTGGCCCATTCGCGCAATAGTTTGCTCGCATTCCGCCCTGCCGCATTCACCGCAATCAACCCGGCCACATCAGCATGCCCCGCAATACTCGCGGCAATAAACGAGCCATCTCCATGCCCAAAGACAAAGACTTTTTTCGGATTAACTTCTGGTCGTCCCTGTAAGTATTTCAGACCACCGACTCCGTCATCACCAGCAACCGCCATTGTGGCCTGATGATTACATTCACTGTTTCCAGTACAACGGCGGTCATAGCGTAAAACCGCAAAACCACGCTCGACCAAATGCACGGCCAAGTCACGATAGCTGGTATGTTGCCCGTTGTTGACCTTTACACCGTCACGAGAGGAATAAAACTCCGACACCATCAAGACGGCTGGCACTTTTTGCCCAGCTTTGTTTTTCGGCAAGTACAACGTTCCGGTCAAAGCAACATTATCGCCCTTAAATGTAATTTCTTCGGCGGCGATGAAGGCCGGAAGCGGTAATGCCGTTGTAGGCTTAACAGCCTCGTTGGCGTGATTCGATTTGGGAGCTTGCGCTCCGACAGATAGTCCCAAGACCAGGAACCCGAACGTGAGGATCATCTTTTTCATACTACATCTCCAAAATTATTGTCCAAAGATTAAGTTGTTCGAGGTTTCTAACGCATCAGGATGCCGCGCGAACGCAAATAATTTTTAGCGGCACCAATTTCGATTTCTCCAAAGTGAAAGATTGAGGCCGCCAGCACCGCGCTCGCTTTCCCAATCGTCAAGGCTTCATAGAGGTGATCTAAAGTTCCCGCGCCACCGGACGCGATGACAGGAATATTGACAGCTTCGGCAACCGCCGCAGTCAGGGCCAGATCGTAGCCATCTTTTTGCCCATCACAATCCATACTAGTCAACAGGATTTCACCGGCTCCTAGTGCAGCGGCTCGTTGCGCCCATTCCACCGCATCAATCCCCGTCGAATTTCGACCACCGTTCAAATACACTTCCCACGAATTTGCAGTGTCTTTGCGCCGTTTTGCATCAATGGCGACGACCATACATTGCGCGCCAAATCGTTCGGCACCTTCTCGGATCAATTCGGGATTTTTCACGGCTGCCGTGTTTACCGATACTTTGTCCGCGCCCGCCGCCAGAATCGCTCGAACATCCTCCACCGTACGGATTCCACCACCGACAGTGAACGGAATGAACACCCGATCCGCCACACGCCGCACCATTTCGGTCACAATTTCACGCCGATCTGATGAAGCCGTGATGTCGAGAAATACCAATTCATCCGCCCCTTCACGATCATATCGTTCGCCCTGTTCGACCGGATCGCCCGCATCTACCAGATTGACAAAGCTAATCCCTTTGACCACGCGACCGCGATCAACGTCAAGACAAGGTATAAGTCGTTTTGCAAGCATCTATAACTTATAAACTAATCTGCTTCACTGAGCGGATATTGGCATCAGCAGCAAGTGATTGTAGTGCCGTCAGATCAAGTTCGTGATCCAATTGATAAATCGAAAGTGCCACCCCGCCCTTGCGATTGCGGCTGAGATACAACTGCGCGATGTTCACGCCTTGCCCACCCAAAAAGGTGCCGACATGTCCGATCATTCCCGGCACATCTTCATTACTGATAACCAGCAGGTGTCCTTCGGGTACAGCTTCCAACCGATAAGAATTCAAATTCACAATGCGGGCGTCATTCGGCCCAAACAATGCGCCTGTCACCTGACTCTCGCCCGAATCCCCACGTAAAGTCACTTCGATCAGGTTTTCAGTAGAAGTGCGAGCCAGCGATTCTTTCACTTTCAAGCCACAATTTTCAGCGACGATGGCAGCATTCACCTGATTAACGTTCTCGCTCACTTGGGCCAGCAATGCCGCCAAAATGGCGGAAGTAATCGGGCGCACATCCAATTCAGCCACTTCGCCGCTGTATGTAATTTCCACTTCGCTGACTGATTGTAGATCAAGCTGAGACTGGAAGCGTCCAAGCTTTTCGCCCAAGGTCAGATAAGGTTGCAACACAGCCAGCACTTCAGGACTCACCGCTGCCATATTCACCGCTCCGCTGATGCCTCCGGTCGTCAGGAACGTCGCAATTTGCTCGGCTGTTATGATCGCCACTTGATCTTGCGCTTCCGCCGTCGAAGCCCCCAAATGCGGCGTCACAATGACCTCATCCAACGAAAGCAAAGGCAGATCGGTGGGAGGGGGTTCCGAAGAAAAAACATCCAAAGCCGCCGCCGCAACTTTACCCGATTTGATCGCATTGAAAAGGGCGGTTTCATCTACCAGCCCGCCGCGTGCGCAATTGATAATACGGACGCCGTCTTTCATTTTTGCGAAAGCCGACTCGCCGATGATGCCACGCGTTTCTTCAGTCAGTGGCGTATGAACCGTCACAAAATCAGAGCGCGTACAAATTTCGTCGAAAGCGACTACTTCAACCCCCATCCGTGCGGCGACTTCTTTGGATAAAAACGGATCGAAGGCCAAGACCTTCATTCCTAATCCGCCTGCGCCTTGGGCAACAATTTTGCCAATATTGCCGAAGCCGACAATGCCCAGCGTTTTGCCTCGCAACTCAAGCCCCATAAACTTCTTCTTTTCCCACTTCCCTGCTTTCATTGAGGAATGCGCCTGAGGGATTTTGCGAGCCAGCGACATCATCATCGCCAGCGTATGTTCCCCCGTTGTGACGCTATTGCCGGCAGCAGCATTCATCACCACGATGCCGCGTTTCGTTGCCGCCGGGACATCTATGTTATCCACGCCGGAACCAGCGCGCCCAATGACCTTCAGCCGGGTTCCGGCATTAATAATGTCTGCCGTGACCTTTGTCTCACTGCGCACGATCAGGGCATCGTAATCGCCGATGATTTCTTTCAACTGGTCAGGTTTCAATCCGACGTTCTGGTCTACTTGAAATTGCTCGTAGCGGTTCAGAACCTCGACACCTCGCGCCGAAAAATTGTCGCTAATCAATATCTTCATAATGGTGCTCAAATTGTGATGTTTCAGTGGCTAATTGGGAGTTCGGAAACTGGTGGCCTTAGCAAGACCAGGAAGGGCATCGCCACCACCAGCCGTGACTGGACTGATGGGAATTAGCGGGACGGGAAAACTTATTACGGTTGTGCTGTCTTAAATCCATCGTGGAAACCCTGCTTCAGCCTGAAGGTGAACTAACGAGCGCGTACTATACCGTTGCCAAGGTCTAAAAATCAATCGGTCACGTTGTTTGCAGGACGGAATTATTGCAGCCCTGCGCCGGATTCTTTCAGATGACTTGCCGGTTTCAGGCCTGCTCCCCCTGGCCCAGGAATCTTGATAAAGTCAACGCATCAATTGTGACGACGGCTAAAAAAGTGACGCCCTGATTTGTCGAAGACGTGTGCTATAGTGACAGCCATCGCCCCTTGAGTTCGTTACAAAATAAGGAGGCCAGCATGGACAAAGAAGTCAAAGAATTAGAGCAGGCACTAGAGAAAATCTGGGACATCGCCATCAATAAATTCGGGCTTGATCCGTATCCCGTACGCTTTGAAATTGTGCCATCCACCGTGATGTATGAAATCGGTTCGTATGCGTTGCCCGGTCGCTATTCCCATTGGACGTTTGGCAAGGCATATCACAAGATGAAGACGATGTATGATCTTGGCCTGTCGAAGATTTATGAAGTCGTTATCAACTCCAATCCATCCTACGCCTTTCTACTGGATACGAATTCTCTCCTACAAAATAAACTGGTCATCGCACATGTACTTGGTCACGTAGACTTCTTCAAACACAATGCCTGGTTCGGTCCCACCAATCGCCGGATGCTGGACGATGCTCAAACGCATGCGACCCGTATCAGCGAATACGAGTTCAAATACGGGCGCAAAGCCGTCGAAGAATTTCTCGATGCCGTTCTCTCAATTGAAGAACATATTGATCCCAATTTCTTCATCAAGAAACAACGAGACCCCAAGAAGTTTGCCGAAAAACAAAATGCGCAACGTCCGGTGGGCCAATACGACGATCTGCTTACCATTGCGGAGAACAAAGCCTTAGATCAGGAAAACCAGGAGCAAAAGGGCGATCATAAAATGGAGCCGGAAAAAGACCTCGTCTGGTTTATCCTGCAACATTCGCCCGTCTTACAACCCTGGCAGCGCGATGTGATGAGCATGATTCATGACGAGATGCTGTATTTCGTCCCGCAGATGCAGACGAAGATTATGAACGAAGGATGGGCCAGCATCTGGCATTCGCGCCTGATGCGTGAACTGGACCTGCCCGACAACGATCATCTCGAATTTGCGGAGTTGCATTCGGGCGTTGTCTCACCACATCGCGGGCAATTAAATCCGTACTATCTCGGCTACAAAATTTATGAAGATATTGAGAAACGTTGGAACAATCCCACCAAAGAGGAAATCGAAAAGCTGGGGCGCAAGCCCGGTGAAGGGATGGCCAAGCTTTTTGAAGTCCGCGAGGTAGACAATGACGTTTCTTTTCTGCGCAACTACCTGACGGAAGAACTTTGCGAAGAGTTGGATTTGTTCGTCTACGAATTAGTAGATGAGGAAGAATGGACAATCTCTGAAAAGCGATGGGAGCGGGTCCGTGATCAACTCGTCGCCAATATGACGAACTTTGGATTCCCCTACATTGAGGTCACCGACGGGGATTACGCGGGCAATCACGAGCTTTATTTACGGCATCGCCACGAAGGCGCAGATTTGGATATGAAATACGCGCGTAAGGTCTTGGAGTACGTTCACAAACTGTGGGGACGTCCTGTTCATCTGGAAACCAAAGTGGAAGACGATGCACTGGTGATGCATTATGATGGCGAAGAACACAGCGAAACCTAGCTGAAATCAAAAGACAAAAGCCCCTTTCTATGTCTATATTAATTGCCGAAGACAACCTCGCCCAACGCGCCTATTTGCGGGAACTGCTGGACCGAGAATTCAAGAAATACGGTCCGATGCTTGACGCGGCTGATGGTGACAGCGTGGTCAAACTCGCCCTCGAACATCGCCCGCAATTGTGCATCCTCGACATCCAAATGCCCGGACTGTCAGGCGTCAAAGCGGCCAAAGCAATTTGGAAAAACTTTCCTGATGCGCGCGTGATTTTCTGGACGCAGTTCCCGCACGAAATTTATATCAACGAGATTCGCAAACTCGTCCGCAGCGTCGAACCGAATCCAGCTTATGGGTTCATTGACAAAAACAATCCCGAAAGTCGGTTGCTTCGTTTTATCGCCGCCGTGCTGGAAGACGGCGCGGATATGATTGATCCGAATTTCAAAGACGCCTTTACACAACCATTACTGACCGACTTTGAAGCAGAAGCCTTGTATTACCTCGCGCTTGGCCTCTCGAATTGGGCGATTGCGCGCAAATGCCAGTTGAGTTTGCGGGGCGTCGAAAGCCGATTGACCACGCTCTATGAAAAGCTGATGCCCACCAGTTCCGAAGGCACACGCGAAGAAGCCTATGACAAACTCGCCTTTAATATTCGCACGCGTGCATATTTTGAAGCCTTGCGGCGCGGGCTAATCAATCAGGACGAATTGGAGAAGGCCAGCAAATCATTAGACATTTGGTTGGAAAAGGATCGGAAGAAGTTTGCAACGGAATAAGCCGAAACTATCACTTACAACTTGATCCAGTTTTGAGTAGCCACCGCTATGGCTGTGTCATTATCAAGCCCCACAAAACGCCTTTTTATTGCACTCACCTTCGCCCTGCTGGCCACTGTTGTTTTCACACAAGAGGAAACATCCGATGATAGCCAGCCTTCCCCTCCCGACGTTTCCTACGAAAAAACCACTGACGATGCGGCGTTGAATTTGCACCGCTGGGGCGCGGTGACGCTTTTTCACGGCCTGCCGTCTGAACGTGTCAATGCGATCACAGAAGACGGAAATGGGGCGCTGTGGTTTGGGACCGACAACGGCCTGGTTCGCTATGACGGACGTCGCACTGTGGCGGTCGGAAGTGAAGGCGATATTCGTGGGGTGTTGCCTTCTCAGCGCATTCGATCACTGTTTCGGGATTCTTCCGGCAAGCTTTGGATTGGCACAGATCAAGGCGCAGTTCGCTTTTCACTCGACACTTTAAAAGTGATCGAAGAAACGCGCGGGCGGGCGGTCACAGGCTTCGCCGAAGCCCCGAACAAAGACCTGACCGCTGTCACGGAACACGGCCACATCTTTCGCCTTCGTGAGCAAATCAATGACGATCAATTGAACAGCGAGTCGTATGCCGTCACGCTGGTTGATTCGCAATCCAATGCCCTGCTCAGCATTGAGAATCAGCCCGTTGCCCTGAAAGGAATCGTACATAATCCTACAGGCGATAACTGGTGGATTGGCTCGCATCGTCGCGGCGCGCTGATTCAGAAAGACAATCAATTGCGCGAGGCCGCGTCTCCGCCGATCCGCCCATACTTTGTCAATGCGCTGTACGCAGAAAACGACTTGCTCTGGATGGGAGCGCAAACCGGCGAAAATGAAAGCGGGCTGTGGTTGCATCGTGAAGGCAATTCGCCTCAAGTGGAGCGTCATAGCGTCATCACCGGAACCATCAACGCCTTACACGGAGGCGACGGTGATCTATGGATTGGAACCGAAGGACAAGGTGCGATTTTATTGCGCGGCGGGATTCAAATTGAGCGATTGAGCTTTGAAGGAACGAAAGGTGGGCTGCGGTCGAATCGCATCTATGCCGTTCATCGTGACCGTGAAGGCGTGGTCTGGTTTGGCACAGATCGAGGCGTCTGTCGTTATGATCGAGACTCGTTCCGCACCACGACCATTAGTAATAATGCGCAAAGCAACTTCATTCGCACGTTGCTGACGACCAAAGATGGAGTGACTCTGGCCGGAACCAATCGCGGGCTATTTCGACTGAATGCAGGTTTGGAATTAGGCGGCTGGCAGGAGATCACCGACATCGGCATTCGCGCGGTGTATTCACTGCTTGAAACTCAAGATGGCAAAATTTATGTGGGGACTTCGGCGGGCTTATTCGTCGCCCCCAATAGTAACCTGCCGTTCGCCCTCGTGCCATTTGAAAATGCCCCGGAAAAAGGCAGTATTCGAGCGTTAACGGAAATGTCTGGCATCGTGTATGCAATTATTTTCGAGCGCGGGCTGGCCAGAATCGAAGCCGATTCGCTCAAACTATTCATCACCGATCCAGCCGCCCAAAAAGCTTCCGCCCTGGGTGTCTCCGTACCTGACCAACAATTGCACGTCGGCACCAATGATGGGGGACATTACATCCTTGATCATCAGCGATTACAAGCGGAACGCGAAGGCAATGCGTCGGCTGAAATGGGGTTGGTTCACGCGATGACCATGATTGGCAAAAGCCTTTGGATTGGGCATGAAAAAGGGCTTTCGGTAATGCAGGATCATCAACTGCGCGTCGTGATTCCCAATGTGGATGTACAAAGTTTGATGGCGGCTGTGGAGGGCGAAGACAAACATCCCGTTTTATACTGTGCCACCAAGAATGCAGGTTTCTTCAAGCTTTTGCCCGCCAATGGAACGCGCGTGCGGATTGATACGGAACAGGGTCTCCCCTCACAACAAGTCTTTGCTATTTCCCAAGCGCCATCCGGTGAAATCTGGATCGGGACGAATCGCGGCATTGTGCGGCATCAGCCGAACTTTGCACGACCGATCCTGGAGCCTCGGCGAATGGTGGCCGATAACATTTATACGCCCGATTTTTTGACAAAAGAAATGCAGTTTCTGGCCTCTCAGAAAAACTATTTGTTTGAATTCGCAGGACTCGGCAGCAAAACATTTCCCTCACAATTTCAATATGAATATACCTTGCACGAGGAAAGTCGTGGCATCCTGAAAACGCTCATCACATCCGATTCACAGTTCCAGTTGACGGGGATGCAAACGGGCAATTACACCATCACGGCACGGGCGCTCAGCCGCGATCTGATCTTTTCGACGCCGTTTCAATTCAAGCTCAGGATTTCTCCCGAACCGATTTCGTGGACCACGATTTTGTTGACGATCTTGTTGGTGATGGCGGTGGGAGCAGGCGGGTACGCATTTTATCAGCAACGACGAACGGCAAAAGCCAATCAAAAACTTGAGGTCACCAACGAAGAATTGCGCGATACACGCATTCGACTGGCAAACATTACCGAAGCCGAACGAAGCCGCATCGCCCGTGACCTGCACGATCAAACCCTGGCGGATTTGCGACATTTGCTGGTGATGACAGATCAATTGGAAAACCGAGGGAGTCATCAAACGACTCCCACACCGGCCTCCCTGCGTCGCAAGATCGAAGAAGTCTCCAACGAAATCCGGCACATTTGCGAAGACCTGAGTCCATCAGTTCTGGAAAATATCGGCTTTGTGCCAGCCCTGGAATGGGCGCTGACCGATGCGGTGACGCATCTGTCGGCGGACGAAAAATTCGCCTATGAATTTGTTTGCGAGTCGGATTTGGACGATAGGCTAAATCTCTCACCAACCGAACAAATTCAGTTGTATCGCATCGTGCAGGAGGCGCTGAACAATGTCTGCCGCCATGCCGGAGCAAAAAAAGTTATCCTGCAAGTGTTGCTGGAAAATAAACAAGACCTCGTCATTTCAGTCATTGATGATGGCCTTGGAATGCACAACGCTCCTGAAAACCCTACCGGACATGGCATTGCGAATATTCGTTCACGGGCCAACCTCATCGGAGCCGAGGCCGATTGGCTGACGGTTCATCAGGGCAGCCATTTTGAGGTACGCAAGCCCAACGCAGTGAACTGACGCAAAGTTAGCACTGACTTGCCAGATTCTCGAAATACTCCCATCTGGAATTTCCTCGGCAATCGCTCTATCTGTTTGGTCAGAGAGTACCCAACAGAAAGCGAGCGTCTATGTGCCGTACAGTTTGTTTCGTCGTTTTTATCCTATTCACACTGACGATTCAGGCCCAGCCGACCAACCAGTCAGACTCCACTCAAAACAACGCCATCCTTCGACAACGGATACAAGTCGTCACACTCACTGCCAGCGTGGTAGATAAAAAAAACAATCCCATTACAGGTCTCAAACGCGATGAGTTTGAAGTCTTTGAAGACAATATCAAACAAAACATCGAATTTTTTACGGACATAGACATGCCGGCCAGCATCGGCATTATTTTTGACGCCTCGGCCAGCATGGAAGCCAAGCTCAGCAAAGCGAAGGAAGCCTTGAAAACATTCATTGAAACCAGTCACCCTGAAGATGAATTTTTCGTCGTGGCGTTCAATCGCCAGGCAAAGCTGCTGACCGATTTTACGGATGGCGACGAAATCCTGCGCAAAATGGCAACCATCAAACCAGAAGGAAGCACCGCGTTGTATGACGCGGTATATCTTGGATTGGAAAAGCTCAAAGAAGCACGCCACAATAAACGGGTGTTGATCGTGATCTCCGATGGACAGGATAATTGCTCCCGCTACAAACTCGGCGAACTTACCAGACACATCAAGGAAAACGACTCCATCATCTACGCTTTCAGCATCGCCGAGGTACAGGGCGGTAATTGTGGTCAGCTTTGTCAGATGTATTCGCGGCGCACGATGGAAGAGGTAACAGAGGTAACAGGAGGTAAGGCGTTTTTCCCGCTCACGCTTGATGATTTGGAAACCGCAACTTCCTTGATTGCACTGGAGATTCGCCGACAATACAGCATTGGCTATGTGCCGACTAATCCCGAACGCAGTGGTCAATGGAGAAAAATTTCGGTGCGGGTTTTACCTCAAACTAAACACAAAACACGCGCACAAAAGGTCATCGCACGAACCAAAGACGGCTATTTCTCACTTCCATAAAACAGTTCCCCCCATACTTTTTTTGAGCCTCATTTCTATTGAGGTTCTCGCCTGTAACGCGGCTACTTTGCGCGCAGAGTACAGCGTGCTAGTATTTCGCTTCACTTTTTCTGACGTTACTTTCAGTTGGAGAAACAATACCCCCGCTGCAAACGGCCATGCGACGAATATCTACTCGATTGCGCTTCTCATCATTTGTATCCGTTTTCTCACTTTTCAGTTTCCTGTTGATCCCAACTCAATTTGCTGTTGCCAAGGATGATCCGGTGCCGACTGCGCCAACCGCAACCGTCGTCTTTTTTTTAGCCAATGGCGATAGAGTTTCGGGTGAAGTGCTGTCAATCAACAATGAACAGATCGAACTGAAAAATAAATATGCGCCACGCATTCCAATCACGCTCAGCGAGTTGAAAGCCTGGCAAACAAACGATTCATCGCTCCGCGCCCGATTGAGCGCCATCCTCGCTATCAAAGACAACGATACACTTGCCAAAGAAGCCCTGGATGAAAAAGAAAAGGCGCGGCTGCTCAGCGCCAAGCCCGTTGCTGCCACCACGAAAGCGGCAGCGAAGCCTGCTAAACCTGATCCGTGGAAACGGCAGGTCAACTTCGCTTACACGATGACGCGCGGTAATGTGCAATCCAGCGATGTAAATATGGCCTTCAATGTGTCCCGCAAACGCGGAACACGCAAAGTATCACTGGCTTCGTATGGACGCTATGGCGTGAATAATGGCAAAGAATCCGCGAACCTGGTTTCCAACACCTTTCGCTTCGAGCGAACGATTGCCAAGTTACCCATCTTTACCGAAACGCAATTTGAAATAGATAAATTGAAAAAACTAGATTATCGCCTGAGCGAAAATCTAGGCATCAGCTATCCCGTTTTGAAAGGCGAAAACCAACAACTGGCCTTTGATTTCGGCACCGGCGTCACCAAAGAAGCCTACGAAACCGGGCTGCAAAAACTGAATGCAACCAGCCTGTTGCGCCTCAAGGCCAGTCAGAAGCTGACCGAACGAACAGTATTGAATCAACAGGCGACATTCTTCTCTGACCTGACCGATCCCGGTGCGTATCGCATTCAAGCCGAGGCGTCCGTGACAACCCCCATTACTAAACATTTAGCGTTGCGATTGGCAGGCATCAATCGGTTCGATGCGCGCCCGCAAGGCTTCGTCAAACCGAACGATTTCACGTTATTAACTGGCTTTACTTTCGATTTCTAATCCCAATAAAAATGCCCAAGCGAACAGACATCCACAAAATTTTAATCATCGGCTCCGGTCCCATCGTGATCGGCCAAGCCTGCGAATTCGACTACTCCGGCACGCAAGCCTGCAAGGCGCTCAGACAGGAAGGCTTTGAAGTCGTCCTGGTCAACTCCAATCCGGCGACGATTATGACCGACCCGGAATTAGCCGATAAAACCTACGTCGAACCACTCACCGTCGAATCCGTTTCGGCGATCATTGAGCGGGAACGCCCCGATGCCCTGCTGCCAACGGTGGGCGGGCAAACGGCGCTCAATCTGACGGTCAAATTGGCTGAAGCTGGCGTGCTGGAAAAATTCAACGTCGAATTGATCGGCGCTAAATTGGACGCGATTCATGTGGCGGAAAATCGGCAACTTTTCAAACAGGCAATGGACGAGATTGGCTTGTTAATGCCGAAGGCGCGTTTCTGTCACACGCAGCAGGAGGCCATTGACGCGGCGGAAGAAATTGATTTCCCCATCATCATTCGCCCTGCCTTCACGCTCGGCGGCACGGGTGGCGGCATCGCGTACAACATGGAAGAGTTCGAGGAAATCGCCGAACGCGGATTGACCGCCAGTCCCATCAGCGAGATTCAGGTCGAAGAATCCATTATGGGTTGGAAAGAGTACGAACTGGAAGTGATGCGCGATTTGGCCGACAACGTCGTCATTATCTGTTCGATTGAGAACTTCGATCCGATGGGAATTCACACGGGCGATTCGATCACCGTCGCGCCCGCGCAAACCTTGACCGACCGCGAATACCAGATGATGCGCGATGCGGCGCTCAAAATCATTCGCAAAATCGGTGTCGAAACCGGCGGCTCCAATATTCAATTCGCACTCAATCCTGACAACGGTCAATTGCGCATCATTGAAATGAACCCGCGCGTGTCGCGCTCTTCGGCTCTGGCCTCAAAAGCCACGGGATTCCCGATTGCCAAGATTGCCGCCAAACTCGCAGTCGGCTACACACTGGACGAAATCCCGAACGACATCACCAAAAAAACGCCCGCTTCGTTCGAGCCAACGATTGATTATGTCGTCGTCAAAATTCCGAAATGGGCGTTCGAGAAATTCCCCGGCGCAGACGCCACGCTCGGTACTCAAATGAAATCCGTCGGCGAAGCGATGGCGATTGGTCGCACCTTCAAGGAAGCTTATTTGAAAGGCGTGCGCTCGCTGGAAGTCCGCAAAACGCCGGACGTCCGCAACGTTGACGACGAGTCATTGCGCCGCAAATTAATCATCCCGAATGCTGAACGCATTTACTATTTGCACGCCGCTTTGGAACGCGAATGGAGCGTCGAAGACCTCTTCGATTTGACGAAAATTGATCCGTGGTTTTTGACGCAGTTGCAGCAGATTACCGACCTGCAACGCGAGGTTGCCGCTGAAGATTTGGCTTCGATTTCCTATGAATTGCTGCGACAGGCCAAACGGATGGGTTTTTCGGATGTGCGCATCGCGGAATTACTGGGTTGCATCGAAAACGAAGTCCGCGCCAAACGCAAAGCCTCCGGCATAATTCCCGTTTACAAGCGCGTTGACACCTGCGGTGCGGAGTTTGAATCGCACACACCTTATCTATATTCGACCTACGAAACCGAATGCGAGGCGGCCCCAACCGACAAGCAGAAAATCATGATTCTCGGTTCCGGCCCGAATCGTATCGGGCAAGGCATCGAGTTTGATTACTGCTGCTGTCACGCGGCATTTGCGCTCAAAGAAGACGGCTACGAAACGATCATGGTCAACTGTAATCCTGAAACCGTTTCGACCGATTACGACACGTCTGATCGTTTGTATTTCGAGCCGCTGACCTTTGAAGACGTCATGAATATCGTCGAGTTGGAAAAGCCCGTCGGCGTCATCGTCCAATTCGGCGGACAAACACCGCTGAATTTAGCAATGCGCTTGCACGAAGCGGGCGTCCCGATCATTGGCACTTCGCCCGAATCCATTGACCTCGCCGAAGACCGCAAACGCTTTGGCAAATTGATTGCTGACTTGCACATTCCACAACCGATCAATGGCACCGCCGTCACCGTAGATGAAGCCAAGCGCGTCGCGGCATCCATCGGCTATCCCGTGCTGGTGCGTCCGAGTTATGTGCTGGGCGGGCGCGCGATGATGATCGTATATGACGAAGCGAGCCTTGATCAGTACATGAAAACTGCGGTGGACGCTTCGCCCGAAAAACCGATTCTGATTGATCGCTTTTTGGAAGATGCTTTTGAAGTGGACGTGGACGCGATGGCCGACGGCGAACGATGTGTCATCGCTGGCATTCAGGAACACATCGAAGAGGCCGGCATTCACTCCGGTGATTCGTCATGTGTATTACCGCCATATATGGTGAAGCAAGAGCATCTGGACACGATGCGCAAATACACGCGCATTTTAGCGAAGGCGCTGAACGTCAAAGGATTGATGAACATTCAATTCGCCATCAAAGACGACATCGTCTATGTATTGGAAGTCAATCCGCGCGCGTCTCGAACGGTTCCGTTTGTGTCCAAGGCCACGGGCGTTCCCTGCGCCAAGATTGCCTCCCGCGTGATGACCGGGCGGATGCTGTCGGAATTTAACTTGCTCGACGAATTGGAAGTCATCAACTTCTTCGTCAAAGAACCCGTTTTCCCGTTCGTGAAATTCCCCGGCGTTGATCCGATTTTAGGCCCGGAAATGCGGTCTACAGGTGAAGTGATGGGAATGGGCGCAAGCTTTGGCGAAGCCTTTGCCAAAGCCTGTATGGGCGCGGGTTCAATCTTACCGTTGAAAGGCACCGCCT
>JAEUQN010000127.1 GCA_016789725.1 Blastocatellia bacterium
AATGATGACCATAAATGGGAAGTCAGCTTTCTTTTCTATCTCGTCTGTGAAGAAAGTATGGACCAAAAAAGAACCTCCCAACGTAGTATAGTTCGCACCGGCATTCTTTCCAAAAACGTTGGCTACTGCGGTCACAGAAATAAAGCGAGTAGAAGTATCGAAGCCAAACTTTAGCCACCATCTACCGCCATTGCCATCGACGAAAGGGTCATCAGGAACTCTTGTAACCTCAATCCCGCAGTTTCCTGTAGTAGCCGCGCTGCCTGTGAGCGTTGAGTTGTAACAGCGCAGAATCCTGCTATCACCATTAATGTAAGCCATCGCTTTGACCAAACCATTCGTTTCGGGCGCTTGCTTAATATTCCCCTCCATATCAATTGTCAGCCGCTCCTTGCCTGCCGTGCGGTCATAGACGGCGAACGTCCCCGCCTTGCCGTTGACGCCGTTTTCCACTGTCCAAACCCGATTGGCACCGCCAATGGTGCTGTTGAGCGAAAAGATCGCGCGCTCCGTCGTACTCTGCACGGAGGCTTCCTGGACGCCTGCCCCTGCCACATGCAGTTTGACCAGTGGGCTTTGTATGCCGATGCCGACATTGCCATTCAAGTCTACACGCATGCGCTCCAAAGGCCCGAAGGCAGCACCGGAGGCCAGGTTGCCATTGGTGAAGAACTGAATCACGCCGTTCTGGTGTGCTGTCATAGAGGTCGCCCGATCTCTGGCGACCCAGCTTGCGCCGTTCCAATACCCGCCGCCTGAGAGAATCGCCTGTGAGGGCAGAGTGCTGATGAGATAGCCGCCATTATCCGCGTAGGAATTGCCGAAGCGGATTTGGGTGTAAGGGTAAACGGCTTCCAGTCGGGAGCCAGTGTCATCGGCTTCTTCCGTTTTGGCCTTGGGCGTCTTGGGCGAAGCGGGAGTTTTCGTGGCAGTGGTCGTCTCGCTGCTGCCTGTTGCGTTGCTTTGCGTGGTGTCGCCCCCGGTGCTACTGGCGCGGTCACTGGGCATGCTGGTGCCTGCGACGGTGCCGGCTTCATTGCGCGCCACGGTTAGCTCTGTGCCGATGCCGCTGTCGTTTTGGCTGGTGACCCAGAGCTTGTCCGTCTTGAGATCACGGTCTTGCGCGCGATCCACAATGAAATGCCCGAGTCGCGTGCGCGTGACTCCCGCTTCCTGCATCGTCAACGCGTAGGCATACAAACCGCTCTTGAGCATTTCGCAGCTGGCCGCTTGCAACGGCCAATTGATTTCGGCGACGGTCATCGGGCCGCTGTCATAGACCTGCTCGCCCGTCTGATTGAAAACTTGCAGTTGCATCATCTGCACCGGCTTTGACGAAGTGAAGCGCAGGTATTCCTGCGATTGCGCGAATGCCAGCGCGACGGTGAGAAAGAAACAAAACAGCAGCGTAGTGAAAGAATGAAGGGTTTTCATCGAGTTCCCCTTTGGGTAACGAGTCAATTTCCTGATAACAGTTTTGCGCGAAGGCGAGCGGCTTTCTGTTGGCCTATCTCTCGTCCTCGTTTGCTAATGCGGGAGGCGTCGAAAAAAGCGGACAGGTGGGAAGAATATTTTTTTGAACCGCCGATTTCGTCTTTATTGAAAGAGCGCAAGGCTATCGTTAAGAGTGCGCACAAACACCCCCTCCACCAAAACTTAGCCGCCTGAAATTTTTCTTTCTGACCCCAGCAAAAATATTTCCAAAATCGTGTCCGCTTTTTGTTTGGGTTCCCGCATTGGCTGGTGAGGACGAAGAGAAACGATTGGCTGCTCAACAACGAACAGAATTCGGAGGTTCAAATTATGCAAAACAATTCCCAAACAACCCGTCCGGCGCGTGTGCAGGACGCAGAACAGTTGGCATCCCTGTTTCAACGGGCCTACGGTGAATCATCGCACCCATGTCAGGATGCGGAATATCTGCGGCGCTTCATCGCCGATCAGCGGAATATTTATTTGGTCGAAGTTTGTGAGGACGGGGTAGTGGCTGGCATGGGGGTCACCTATCACCAATGGCATGACGCCTGCGAATGGAGTCACGGCGTCACGTATCCTGAGCATCGGCGCACGGGGATTGCCGAACGCTTGACGCGACAAGCGCATGCCGCCTGCTGCGCTCGTCAGCAAGGGGATTTATTTTTGGGCTTACCACGCGGTCAGCGGACTTTCAAAATTGGCACGGAAGTTGTGAATCCGCGCATGGTGATGACGGGGCATGATGGCGGGATGAATGTTGCGAATGGGACGCGCGAGATTCACGTCACGCTCGTTGCGCGCTTGCCACAAGTCCGCTTCACACACATCACGCCAGACGTGGACGAAATCACGAACTCCGCTGCCGTACAGGAAACTGTCTGGCAACCACTTAGACTGCGAGCAAATCCGGGGGCGTATCCAAATGTGAGTTTTGTGGGGCCAACAGCAAATACGCTCAAGCAGGAACAGGGCTTTTCTTTTTCCTTCGACTCGGCCTGTCCAAGTCGCGCGCTTGAAATCAGAGGCTTCTCTGACAAGCCAAATAACCCGCAGCAAATCTGCCGCGCCCTGGACGGATTGCTGGCTGCGTATCCGACGGCGGAGCACATCAGCGCCAATGTGTTAGCGGACAAAGTCCAATTGATTCGCGGTATGCGTGAAATGGGATTTGAGCTTCCGGCCTATCTTCCGGCCTGGTACAAAGTGAATAACGCCCGCTACGATTGCGTGAAGCTGGTCAAGCGGCGTTGTGCGGAAGAACCCGATGCCAATGGTTTCGCGCCCATGATCGCCTCTTTAAAAGAAGCCTTTGCTAATTTGTATGTCCATCAGTCTGCGCGGGAGGTGAATGTATGAGTCGGTACTGGCAAGCACTCCTGGCGCAACATCGAGAGGAAGACACAACTGTAAGCTGGCGTCCGCAATTCTTTCGGCTTACGGAAGTAAAGGATCAGCAAAGTCTGCCTGCACTCCTGCAAGCTGATCCGGGCATTCAGGTCTTTGATTCTTTACCGACGCAATTGCGTGATCTTTTACGCACGCGGCATCCTTCTTACAAACTCAGCGCGCAGGAATTGGAAGCGATGACGCGCGAATATCTGCGTGGCTGGAAGCCGGAAGAGTACGGCGTGTGGGTCTATTATCCCTGGTCAAAACGGCTGGTGCATTTGCTCGACGAAGCCGAATTTGTCGAACTGCGCACGAATCGCAATCATTACAAAATCACTCCGGAGGAGCAGGCGGCGTTAGCCAACAAGCGCATCGGCGTCGTTGGCTTATCTGTCGGCCAATCCGTCGCCGTGACAATGGCGCTGGAACGAAGTTTTGGCGAACTGCGGCTCGCGGATTTCGATACGCTTGATCTTTCCAATCTCAATCGCCTGCGTGCGGGTGTGCATCATCTGACCGTGCCGAAAGTCTATGTGACCGCGCGCGAAATCGCCGAAATTGATCCGTTCCTTAAGGTGACCTGCTTTCCTGCCGGAGTGACGGAAGAGAATTACGGTGAATTTTTGCTGGCAGGCGGAAAGTTGGATGTGCTGGTCGAGGAATGCGACAGTCTGGATGTCAAAGTGCAATTGCGCTACGAAGCGCGTCGGCACGGCATCCCGGTAGTGATGGATACGAGTGATCGCGGATTGCTGGATGTGGAGCGTTTTGATTTGGAACCTGACCGACCGATTTTTCGCGGACTGGTCGGCGATCTAAATCCAGAGCGTCTACGTGGTCTGACGACCGAAGAAAAAGTGCCGTACGTGCTGCAAATCATCGGTGCAGATACGATGTCCACACGACTGCGTGCGTCGCTGATCGAAGTCGAGCAAACCATTTCCACCTGGCCGCAACTGGCTTCGTCAGTCGCCCACGGCGGCGCAGCGGCGGCAGATGTGGTGCGCCGGATTTGCCTCGGACAAATGCGTAGTTCAGGACGGTATTTTGCTGACCTCGAAAGCCTCATTGCCGATGAGCCGAAAAAAGACGCGCCGCCCCAAATTACAAGCGCCAAACCACAGGAAATTACGGTTGAGCAGATGAGGGCGCTGGCCTGTGCAGGCAATGAAAGCACCGCAAACGTTTACACTTCTTTTGCACCTGATGACGAGCTGATTCGTCGCCTGATAGGCGATGCGATTCTTGCCCCTTCAGGTGGCAACTCGCAGCCCTGGCAGTGGCTGTGGGATGGACGTGAATTGCATTTATTCCTGGATCGTTCGCGTTCTTCCTTACTGGATTTTGGCTATGGTGGATCAATGGTAGGGCTGGGAGCGGCGACGGAAAACCTGCTGCTCTCGGCGCACGCCGCAGGGCTGTCGGTGCGACTCACGGCTTTCCCCGTTGAGGCCAATGAGGAATACGTGGCGCGCTTTCGCTTCCTTCCCGCACCGGATCAGAGCAGTGAAATGCGATGGCGTGATGACTTGTACAAGTCGCTGGCACTGCGCTGCACCAATCGTCAACTCAACACACGTCAAGCCCTCTCATCAGAAGCATTGGCGAGCCTGACGGAAGCCGTTCATTCAATTCCGGGTGCCGCTGTGCAATGGCTTCAGCAGGATGATGAACTGGAAGAAGTCGGCCAGTTACTCGGTGCCGGGGATCGGTTGCGAATGATGGAGGAGGCTTTTTATCAGGAGTTGATGAGCGAACTTCGCTGGACACCGACGGAAGCCCAGGCAACCCGTGATGGCATTGAACTGCGCACGCTGGCGCTTTCCTCCAGTGACGAAGCCGGGGTACGAATCAGTAGCAATGTTGCAGCAATGGCCTTAGTTCGCCAGTGGCACGGCGGACGCAATCTGGAAAAAATAGCGCGCAAAGCAATTGCTGCAACATCCGCCGTCGGCTTAATCACCATGCCAACCTCCGTTCAGAGATCCTATTGGCAAGGTGGGCGAGCGGTAGAGCGTTGCTGGCTCACGGCAACCGGGATGAACCTCGCTTTTCACCCGATGACAGCGCTGCCCTACATGTTCGCGCGTTTATTACGTGGCGACGAGACCGCGTTCAGCCCGGAAACGCAACAAGAATTGTATGACCTGCGAGCGCGTTGTCTTCGCTTATTTAATGTCAACACCGACGATGCGGAAGTGATGTTATTTCGAGTGTCCGTGGCGAATGACGTCAGCGTAAAATCGCTGCGTCGCCAGATAGGAGATGTTCTGACGTTGATTTGTTGATTCTGCATCCACTACCCCGAACGCACATTGGCTGCCTTTGCAAAAAGGACAGCAAAAGCTGGCGCGACTTTCGCCCGGGACGGTGCTGACGACGCTCCCAACTGGCGATGCTGGACTTGTCTACACTTAGCACTTCGGCCAGTTTTTCTATGCTTAATCCTAACGCAATCCGCACTGCCTTCACCCGTTCGACCAAATCGGATGTGGGTACGTATGGATAGTAACCGATGAACTCAATGATCATCGGATAGTAGCGAATTTCGGGTTCCGAATGTCCGAGTTCCCAATTCGTCACGCTGCATTCCGTCACACCGAAGATGACGCCCGCTTGTTCTTGGGTTATTCCCCAGTCCAGGCGAGTTTTCCGAATCCAATCACCTAATGTATTGAGTTCTTTAGGGTAAAGCGAGAGCGGATCGGGTTTGTCGCCGGATAGACGCAAAGTGGGACTTGGCAACGAACCCCTGTAACTGCGGATTCCATAACGATTTAACTCGTGATTGTAAATGTTCTCCCGCACAAATTCAACGCTATATTTCTAAAATTTCTGGCCCTTTGCTAGATCGCATTGACATTCACATTGATGTGCCAGCAGTCAAAGTGCAGGAACTCTCGGCACAGGAAAACGGCGAAAGTTCCGCTAACATTCGCGTGCGTGTCGTGGAAGCACGCAATCTCCAGCTTCAGCGATTTGCTGGAGAGGCCGTGTACTGCAATGCGCAAATGACGCCGCGCTTGATTCGGCAGCATTGCCAATTGGCCCCATCAGCCCAGCAGCTTTTAGAGCGCGCGATGCAGAAATATGGCCTGTCAGCGCGTGCCTATGATCGCATTTTGAAAGTGAGTCGCACGATTGCGGATTTGAGTGGCGAACCAGCAGTGAACGAACAACATTTGTCCGAAGCCGTGAATTATCGCACGTTGGATCGCAATTATTGGCAGTAAGTGTTGTCACCAAGAAAGCACGACTCAGTCGCTCTTACTCATCTCATTGAAGAGCCAGGCGCGGGCAATGCCCCAGTCGCGTTTGACTGTGGCGCGCGAGGATTTCAGGAATTCTGCCGTCTCTTCAATCGTCAGTCCGCCAAAGTAACGCAATTCGACGACGCGACTACGATGTGGGTCAAACGCGGCGAGTGCCTGCAACGCATCGTCCAGCACAACCAAGTCCACATCCTTTCCCTGTGCGACGCCGAGCGCATCATCCAGTTCCACTTTCTGAAAGGCACCGCCGCGTTTGTCGGCCAGATTGGCGCGCGCGTGATCTACCAGAATGCCGCGAATCACCTGTGCCGCGAGGCCGAAGAACTGTGCGCGGTTCGCAAATGTGAATGGCTCTCGACCCACCATCCGCAAATACGCTTCGTGGACAAGCGCCGTCGGTTGCAGGCTGTGATTGGCGGCTTGCTTGCGCAGATAACTGCGCGCGAGCCGTCGCAATTCGTCGTACACGAGCGGCAGCAAACGGTCGAGCGCCTCCTGATTTCCCGCGCCCCACGCTTGTAACAATTGCGTCACTTCTTTCGGACTCAGCGTTTCCATAAGCCGTCCTTCCTTTGCGTTACCTGGTTCATGAATTGAGCCGCAGTCTATGCGCGGTAACACTGTCCGTCAATCAACGCCAAAAGCCGCGTCGCAAAAAAATCAACTCCCGCGAAAAAAAATGTGTTCCCGTGAGCCAATCTACGAACGCTTTCCGGTTTATCAGGTGAGGGCGGATGAAGACGCCCACGCAATCGGAATAACATAACACCCAAAGGAGATCATCGTAATGTTCACGAACAACGCATTTACCAACGCTTCCCAGCCGTCCCGTTCATCAAACAACCGCCGCTTCACACTGCAAGGCAGCATCTTTCTGATGTTTCTGGCGCTCTTCGCCGTCAGTGCCCTGGCACAAAATCGTCGCGTTGCCTTGCAGGCTGCCAACGGACAATATGTCGCGGCCATCAATAGCGGGGGCGGCGAGATTGCCGCACGCGGGCCAGCCATCAGCGTCTGGGAAACGCTCACGATGAGTGTTCAGCCCAACAATCAAGTGGCGCTGCAAGCGCCGACCGGGCATTACTTTTGCGCGGAAAACGCTGGGCAGCAGGCATTGGTCGCCAATCGCACGGCACAAGGCGCGTGGGAAACGTTCACGCGCGTTGATCTAGGCAATGATCGGATCGCCTTGCGTGCCGTCAATGGTAAGTATGTCTGCGCCGAATACGGTGGCGGTTCCTATTTGATCGCCAATCGCAGCGCCATCGGCCCCTGGGAAACCTTCCGCCTGATTGATCTCGGCCTGATTCCCCATCACCTTAGTTCGGTCAGTTATGGGACCTCCAGCGTCGCTACATTCAAGGACGATAGCAAGCCTTTGTTCAGCGTCTACGCCTCGGCGAAAGGCTTCCGCGACTATTTGATGAACAAGGACGCGAAGCGGATCTATTGGTTGGATAACGCAGAAGTCAAACCTGAGTATTTCCTTGATACGGCTTCTTGGACGGGGGCGGCGGTGAGAGCGGATCACAATACCCTGGATGCAGCGATGATCGGATGGCATAGCAGTCACGGGACGATGAAAGATAACGTCTATACAACTTGGATGGGAACAAACGGCGCTAACGGCGTGGGATTCTTTGGGCCAACGACAGGCTCCACCATTTCTTCCAATGTGATGTCGCTCGGTGGCACGTACTATGGCTTTGGTGACCAATCGCTGCGCTATATGTTTTGGGATACCTGCCTGAGTCTTCGTTATACTGAAGGCAACACCCCGTATGCGACCTGGGGCCCAGCCGCACGCGGCATCCGCATGATCATGGGATATGACACAAAGGCGATAGATGACCCCAACTATGGCAAATACTTCTGGGAAGAATGGGAAAAGGGCAAGAGCATTTCGACCGCCTTCCTCGACGCAAGCTGGCGCATCAATAACAAACAAACGCCGGTCGCGATGGCATTCGGCAGTTCGCAGGAAGAAGCCCGCAACGTTCTCTTGAATGAACACTTCTTTAGCAGCAGCTCCATCGGCAAAAACGAATCCGCTTATCAGGCGTATCGAGCGATCCCCGCGGCGGTCACAACTGCAAGCCGCCAGAGCCGCGCGGTTGCCACGATGATGGAGCAAGCGCCAGAAGCCGGTATTTACAGTGTCGAAGCCCAGGAAAACCGCCTCGAAGCCGTGCGCAGTGCAGCCACTGGTTTAGGATTGAATCTGGACGGCGCAGTGCGCGCGCGCTCCGATGGATTCAAGCTGTTGCAAACCCAGGACGCGATGTTGATGATCGAAGCGGACGGCAGCTATGAATTAACTCTGAAACAACCGGTCGCAGGTATCACTGCTGCCGAAGCGACCAGCGACGAAACGATCATTGAACAAGCGACCGCTTTAGTGGAACGCACGGGACTGAACGATGGTCAGCAATTGGAAGTCGGCATGATCCGCGTGCTGGAAGAAGGCATAGGGAATATGGCCGAACCGCAAGTGATCGAAAAGACGGTGATCTTCAAACAAGTCCTGAACGGGTTGGCGTTCAATGATCCGCAAGCCGGTCATCTGGAAGTCTCGTTCAATCCGCAAACCGGGCAATTGATGCGGCTGCGCAATTCGCTGAAGCGTCTGGCCGCAACGGCGGAGCAAAACGTGAGCGGGAATCGCCAAACCGTCGCGGCAGCCCGTGCGATAGCACTGCGCCAAGTCAATACAGCAGCTCGTGCTCGCAGAGGAACCGCACAATTTGAAATGGTCGAAGACAGCGAATCGGTCGGGTACTCAATGGTGGACGGCAAAGTGACACCCGTTTATCGCGTCATCCTCCAGAACATCGCCATCCCCGGCAGCCGCCCGCAGGAAATTATGATCCCGCTGGTGCAAATGGATAAGGTGCAAAGGGATAAATCGAAGATCGAGTAAGCTGGCTTACCCACAACACAAATAAGAAGGGCGGGAACTACATCCCGCCCTTTTGCGTTTCCTCGTATTTTGAATTCGACCGACATTAACGCCATTCACCTTGCATCACAAAGGGAGCCCAGTAGAAAGGAGATTGCCATTGCTTTTGCTGCCACATCTCGATCTGCGCGGCCCGCAGTGCGGCTGCTGGACGCGCGCCCCGTTGCAGCATTTTCTGATAGAACCGGGTCATTAAATCTGCCGTCGCCCGGTCATTGACGCTCCACAAACTGACGACGATGCGGGCGGCTCCGGCGTACATAAACCCGCGTGTCAACCCGACCAGGCCTTCGCCTTTGACGTCCTTTCCCAACCCTGTTTCGCAGGCGCTCAGTACCACGAGTTCTGCCGGAAGTTTCAGGTTATAAATTTCGTGCGCCAGCAGAAATCCTTCCTGCGCACGCCCCTGTTCATCTACCAGCGAAAGCACGATGCCCGACAACTCCGGCTGCAAGCTGTTCAAAAACCCGTGCGTGGCAAAATGGACGATACGGTATTGCCCCAATTCAGGATCGGTCGCGGTTGCACGACTGGCGGCGAAATCCACCAATTGACGGCGCGATGCAGGTGGAGCCAGTGCCAGAATTCGTTCCGCTTCCTGGCGCGTGCCGGGCAAACGCTGAAGCCGCAGCGCGGCATCCTCTGTCCCGGTTTGCTGGCTCGTTTGCTTGATGGTCTGCGCCAGCTTGGCATTCAGACCGAAGCCGCGCGCATCCAGATTCGCCGCGATCAGGTTGGCTTCGGCTGGCTTCGCAGACGCTTTGAGCCGTGGGTCAGTGCGATCAAAGACTGGATCGGCCAGCACTGCCAGCGCCTTCGGAGCGGGCTTGCGTCCAGCGAGTTCCGCGCGCTGAATCGCCAGGGCGGAGGCAGAGGGCAGGTTGATGATTTCGTGTTTGACGATTAAGGGTGGTCGGTGGTCGGTGGTCGGTGGTCGGTTGGTAGCTGCCTTGACCGAGTTAGCGATTGCGGATGGGCGGTTGTTTTTTTCCTCTTTGCCGACCACCGACCACCGACCACCAACCACCGGTTCCGGTAACATCGCAAACGGCACATATTGCAGCGCACCGTCCGCAACGATCACTAATCGCTTGTTGCCGAGTTGTGCGGCAACAGGGCCGAGTATCATCCGGCTCAGAGCTTGTGCGGCGGCGGGCAAGTTGGCTTCGGCTTGCACGAGGCGTGTGCGGCGGGCTGTCGGCGTCTCGTCCGGGTTCGGAGTGCTGCGCGCTGTTAGCAGTTCGTAGACTTGCAGGGCGCGCTGTTTGATGTCCTCTCCCTTCGGCAATTCATAGCTCGTGAGCGAATCTTTCGTGATCGCCCAAAGGTAGCTGCGTTCCGGGCCGAGTGCATATTCCAGCAGCAGCGTGTCGGCATCGAGTTGCTGCTGAATTTCTGGCAGTTTGAGCGGCTGCGGTTGCATCAGGGCAGCGTAATGTGGGCTGGCCTTGCGAATGGCGACCTGCACTCGTTCGTACTCGTTTTCCAGTTGGCTGATTTCCCGTTTCAGCGCGGCAGCAGCTTCGGGCGATTTGGTCTGGGTTTGTGCTTTGGTGCTGAGTTGTTTGGCTAAGGTGCGTTCGCGTTCGAGCAGCGCGGCGTCCACGCCCTGCCGCAGATCGGTGTGGCTTTCGGTCAGCAGATCGAGCAGGCTGCGGGCGCGCTGGCGTTCGCTGGTCTCAAGGGCCATTGCTGCCAGCCCGGTTGTGGGCTCCGTTTGGTGCAAGCGCATCAGCACATCAGTGTAACGCTGGTAATGGATTTGGATATCAGCGAGTAATGAAGCGCGCGATTCCGGGCTGCCTGCCTCATTGCGCAGCCATTCGGCTACCGCCAGACACTCCTCAAAGCGGGAGCGTGCTGACACCAGATTGCCGCGCGCACGTTCTGCATGGGCAAGAGAGGAAAGGGTTGTAAACTCTGAACTCCGATCCTTCACATCGCGAGCAATCGCCAAAGCTTGCTCAAGGTATTCAATCGCCTTCTCATACCGACTCAAATCGCGGTAAGCCGCCCCCAGATTGCCGAGTGCGGCTACTTCGCCCCGGCGATCCTTCATTTCACGGTTAATCGCCAAAGCTTGCTCAAGGTATTCAATCGCCTTCTCATACCGACTCAAATCGCGGTAAGCCGCCCCCAGATTGTTAAGCCTGGTCCCCTCGCCTTGCCGATCCTTTATTTCGCGAGCAATGGCCAAAGCCTGCTCGTAGTATTCAATCGCCTTCTCAACTTGGCTCAGATTTTTGTATGCCAAACCCAGATTGCTGAGCGAGATGCCTTCGCCCCGCCGATCCTTTACTTCGCGTCTAATCGCCAGCGCCTGCTCGTGGTATGCAGCCGCTTTCTCATATCGCTTCAGCTTGCTGTAGACCAACCCCAGGTTTCCGAGGGTGATGCCTTCGCCCCGCCGATCCTTTACTTCGCGTTTAATGGCCAGCGCCTGCTCGTGGTATTCAATCGCCTTCTCAAATTGGCTTAGTTCCTCATAAGCCCCGCCCAGATTGCTGAGCGCGATTCCTACTTGTTTCTGCTCCTTGATTTCGCGTCCAATCGCCAGGGACTGTACGTAGTATGCAATCGCCTTCTCAACCTGGCTCAGCCTGCTGTAGGCCACCCCCAGGGCTCCGAGGGTGCTTGCTTCTCCCTTCCGATCTTTCACTTCGCGGGTAATCGCCAAGGACGGTTCGTAGTATACAATCGCCTTCTCAACCTGGCCCTGACGCTCGTAAGCAAAAGCCAATTCGTAGAGTATGGCCCCTTCGCCAGCCCGATCCTTCAGTTCACGGGAAATTGCCAGAGCCTGCTCAATGTATGCAATCGCCTTCTCAACTTGGCTCAGATCGATATAGACCAGCCCAGTCCTTAAAAGCGCACAAGCCGTCCAGCGTGGCTCGCCGATCTCGCGCAACAGCGGGATTACCTGTTGCAGTTTCTCAATAGCCTGTTTTCCCATCCTGACTCCCTGGTTAGCAAGAGCATTCGCTTCGAGCAGCAGACCTTGTGCCGTCACTCGTTTGCGATCTAACTCTGTCGCTGTGGCCTGGGCTGCCATCTCCAACAGGTATGACCCACGCACTGTCGCGGCTCCCAGGCCGCGCACGATAAGCCGATAAGTGCCTGTTACCGCCGCTTCCAGGAAGATTGTTTCCTGTTCCCCTATATTGCTCAGATCCATCTCAGTCAGTTGTTTGTCCTCCGGCGCGGTCAGAATCAACGTGGCATTAATCGCGCGTTGTTCCAGCCGGAAGCGCACGAACTGCCCCGCTGTCAGCGGAATTTGGTACGTGTGGGATTGGCCGCCCACGATCTCGCGCTCGACGATCTGCCCCGCAGCAAGTATTTGCAGCTCTGGCGCGGGCTGTGCGGAGACGCTGAGGGAAAAACAGCAAAACAACAACAAAGGAATGTAGTATCTGCTCATAAGACGTTCTCCGTTTGGTGCAATCGTAGACAGCAGGTACACCGCTGTATGGCAATCGTATCGCTTAATTTTGGTGCTAAGGCTTATTTGTGAACCAGGTCCATCGTTACCGTCAGCATCTCAGCTTTCGGTGAACGGCTCATTTTCACAACTGCGGGCGCGGGCGCGCCGGACGGTAAGCCCAGGCCACGTGTCACCGCATCCCGCTCAACTGTCGTCAGTATTTGCCCAAAGGTTTCGCGCGCGTTGACTGAGGCCAACATCTCTGCCGGAGCCGCCAAACGATTCCAGACTGCTTCAGTAGGCCGCCACGCACAACCGGGCGAACCTGATGAGCAGTTCGCCACTAGCACTTTTCCAGTCGGCACGTTAGGCAAAGGATTGCGCGTCACAATGATGGAAAGGCGTTCGGTCGCTGCTTTGTCGTCGAAATAAAACCAGCGAAAACGCGGATCGGCCTCACGGCTCGACGGCACTTCATAAGGTACATGCGCAGCAATCCAGTTATCCCCGCCATTCAAGCGCGCATCGGGGAAAATCATGGTTGGCGCGTTTCCGTTCTCGGCGTGAAAAACATAGAGATAGCCTTCCACATTAAATTCGAGCAGTAATCGCACCGCATCTCCGGCGTGAAATTCCTGCGCCGCGTCCACGCGCACCGGATCGCCGTTGCGGTCGCGTTGATACAGCGTATACCCCAGACCGAGTGGCGCATTGTCGGCAGTGTTCAGCCGTCGCGGTTTCGCGCGAGTTTTCGGTGCGGGTTTCGTCGCGGCTTTGGGACGGGTGATGAGAAAGGCTTTGCGCACGTCGGAATTGGCGTCGGGGTGTTGTGCCAACGTCCAGCCTGACAGGCAGGCCAACAGCAACAGCAGAAGTTTGGTTTTCATAGCCGAATTGTCCTTACTTTCCTTTGAGGGAGACATCAAACAGCAAGGGGGAGCGAGTATCTTGATTTGCAGGTCGCGTCACGGTCAGTCGCGCGTTGGCCTGCGGTTCGGTCGCCGATACGTTCGATGCACGTCGCAGTTGTGCCAATGCTTGTTGTTCGGTGGGCGTTAAGGCTTGCCCAACCGCCGCGCCAGCAAAACCGGGTGAGAGCAGAGTCGGTGAAAAGATCATGGTGAACGTCGTAATCGGGTCGTCATCTGTCACCAATATCCATTCGTCGTTTTTAGCCGGAAAGCGGTATTCCGCGCCCGACGCCAGTTGATCCACCAGCAACCACGTCGGCACATTGTTCTCGCCCGGCGCAATGACATAGAGATGTCCGGCCTCACGCGGCACAAAATGAAACCGATAGGATTTGCCCGTAAGACGACGATTTTGATGGTGCGCGGGTTGTGCAGATGCGTCTTGTTCCAGATAGTACGTGAGAACTTCGACCGGCGCGGCAGTCATTGTTTGTGCGGGCGCAACGGGCAACGAAGCATTGGCGGTTTTTCGTCCGTTCCACCACGTTGCCAACAACAACAACGCCACAACCAACAGTAGCCCGCCGCCCATCCACAGCGCTGTGCGCGAACGTGTCGGACGAAGCGGAGCCGCATCAGCAGCGGGCGCAGTCATTGCTGCGCGCAATGCTTCTTTCAGTTCGTAACCGGATGAATAGCGATCTTCGCGCTGCTTTTCCAAACAGCGCCAGATCACTTGTTGCAAGGGCTGTGACACCGCGATCAGGGCTGACGGCTCAAGGGGAGGCGGCGGCTCAAAGAGAATCGCGCCGGTTGTTTCCGCGATGACGGAACGCGAAAAAGGGCGCTTGCCGCTGACCATTTCATACAGCAAGCTCCCAAACGAAAAGATGTCGCTGCGCGCATCCATCGTTTGTCCGCGCACCTGTTCGGGCGACATATACGGCACGGTTCCCATCACCAATCCCGGCACGGTCAATTGCGTCACGGTCGAACGTGCTTCGTCCGCTTCGCACAACGCAGCGCGATCAAATTGCGCGAGACCAAAATCCAGAATCTTGACGCCGCCTTCGGTGGTCAGAAACACATTCTCCGGCTTCAGATCGCGGTGCGTTATGCCTTTGGCGTGCGCGGCGGCAAGACCTTCGGCGATGGCGAGCGCGATGCAGACCACTTCGTCCGCCGTCAGCGGCATGCGCTCGCGCAACGTCTCGCCCGCGAGCAATTCCGTGACCACGTAATGCACGCCTTGTTCTTCGCCCACGTCGTAGATCGTCAGGATGTTCGGATGCGAGAGCGCGGCGAGCACTTGCGCTTCGCGTTTGAAGCGACTGAGCGCATCGGGGTTATGCGTCAAATGTTCGGGTAAGACTTTGACGGCGACGTGCCGATGGAGTTGTACGTCCAGCGCGCGAAACACTTGCCCCATTCCGCCTTCGCCTAACAATGAGAGCAGTTGATAGCGACCGAGTTTCCGTTCCTGCTCAGGGTGTGTCAGCGCCGCATTCAAATGATCCGCTTCCTGCATCAATACGGGCTGGCCGAGAAAGCTATCCATTCCTTCGTACGAGGCGAGCAGCTTTTCGACTTCACGACGCAACTCTTCATCGTTGCAATGCTTGGCCAAAAACGCTGCACGCCGACTTGGCTCGCACTCAATCGCAGCGGCAAAGACTTGCATGATTTCCTGCTGCCGTTCCGCTTGCTTCATCGCTTCCTCAGCTTGTAACGGTTTCCGCCGGAGCCGGATGGGACGGGTGGTGAACTACCTTCGCAAAGAGGTTGCACGGGTACTACTTCCTCTAGGGGAGCCTATGTTCTCACATCTCAACCGAATCTCAAATTCTCAAGCCAAAAAGAGAAGCCCGGCCTCAGCCAAAAAAAGTTTGCCACCCGTGAGCCAAATGCCTCTCGCTTTTCGGTCTATCAAGTGAGCGCACAAAACGGTGCGTTACCTCACAACATCAACCGATTTATCGAAGGCCGCGCCTTCACAGGAGGAAACTATGTTCCGCAACTCATGCAACACGCAATCACTCACCGCCACGTTGACCCGCTTCCTGTTGGGCGTAGCGGTACTCGCTTCGTTCGCCGCCGTTGCTTCGGCGCAAATTCGGGATGTCTACCTCGGCATCAAAACCGGGAATGAAAGCGGTGCGGGAAGTTATGGCTCCAAGATCAAAGTCAAAATTACTTTCGTGAATAACACGGGCGCGACGGAAGTCGGCGAGTCGTGGCTGAATAATGCGACGCTCGAAGCGGGCGGCTGGTCTATGGCGAAGCTTTCGATGCGCTATGACATGAACCTGAATCCCAGCGTGAAAATGATTCGGTTGGAAAACCACGGCACCAATTCATCGTTCACGGGCGACAACTGGCTGTGCGAATCGGTCTGTGTCAGTTACGACGGCAATCTTTGCAGCGAAAATTTTGTCATCAACCAATGGATCAATGGAGGAGCGTGGGTCGAGCGAGACAACCCGAACTTTCGTACTCCCCGCCGCCCGGAACCGCCGCGTCCGGTGGTTGAGGCGACACCTACCATCACAGTGGATATGGTGCTGGGTACGTTCCAACGTACCCCGGTGGAAAACGGCTATCACACCGGTTCGATCACACGCGATGGCGACCAATTGCGTTGGACGAATCAGGCGGGCGTGAGTTGGGGCTTGATCCCTGATGTTGGCAACAATCGGCTGTTGACGAACAGAGAAAATCCCTACTATCAGGATGGACACCGCGAATTCACGTTGATTATTGCCAATGGGCGGGTGCGGGGCATTCGTTTTGCTGGCGAAGACTATCTGCGCAATAGTCGCATTCCCACCGTACAGCCGCCACAACCCGCGCCGGAACCGGTTCGACCGAATCCAGAACCGGTGGCTGCAACCACACCGGAACCGGATATGAAGGCCCGCGATGCCAACGGCGACACGCTGCTCCATCAAGCCATTCGCGCCCGCGACGCTCGCGCCATCACGGATTACGTGCGCCGTGGTGTGGATGTCAACGCCTCCAATAACGCGGGCCTAACCCCCTTGAGCGAAGCCGTTCGGCGCGAAGATCAACCTGTTCCGCTGGTGAAGTATTTACTGCGCAATAGTGCGAATCCCAACGCCCCGGATGCACAGGGCAACACGCCCGTCGCCTACGCGGCGCACACCCGCAATGCGCAACTGTTGCTGGCACTGCTCGAAGCAGGCGGCGATGTCAACGTAGCCGCCGATCATCTGGTGCGTGAAGGCGATGAGCAAACCTTCCGTACAGTTGTGGAGAAGTACAACGTGTCCGTGACCAACGAAATGTTTACGACGGCAGTTCGCAATCGGAACTACGGCATCGCCGAACTGGGCATCGGACGCGGCGTTGATGCCAACTACGCGCTGGACACGGCCTTACAAAGCAACGTCCGGCAATTGGTCGAGCCTGCGTTGCGCGCTGGAGCGAATGCCGATGCGGCACTGAAATTTGCCATGCAAAAACGTGACTCGGCGCTGGCGCAACTGGCGCTGAGTCAATACAACGCGAACGCTGATCTGGCGCTGCAACTGGCGATTCCGAACAACGATCTTTCAATCCTGCAACTCGCCCTGCAAAAAGGCGCGAACGCCAACAGAGGAATGGAAGCCGCCGCCAAGTTGGGCAATCAACCAATGGTCGAAGCCTTGCTGAGCGGGCGCGCCGATCCGAACGTAGGGTTAATGCCTGCGGTGCAGGCGGGCAAAGGACGTATCGTCGAATTGCTCGTGACGCGGGGTGCCAATCCGAATCCGGCAATGCCGTTCGCGGTCAAGAGCAATGACACCAACTTGGTGACGGTGCTGTTGCGCGCCAATGCCAATGGCAATGACCCGCAATTGATGGCGCTGGCCGCCGGGAATCAAAACCTGACGATAGTGAAAATGTTGTTGGCCGCAGGCGCAGACGCTAACGCCGGAATGGAAGCTGCCGTAACAGCGAACAGCCTGGAAGTAACGCGCTTCCTGCTGGACAACAAAGCGGACGGAACGAATCCCCGCTTCATCGCGCTTGGCGCACGCAATGGCAACCGCGCGATGGTCACAATGTTTCTGGAACGCGGCGCTGATCCGACGGCAGGTTTGGGCGGAGCGGTCGTTGGTGGCCACGCTGATTTAGTGGACTTCCTGCTGAAGAGCAAAGCGAATGGCACTGATCCGCGCTTGATCGCACACGCGGCGGGCAAAGGCGATGCGCGCGTAACCGCGTTGTTATTGACCGCCGGCGCACAAGCGGAAGCCGGAATGAAAGCGGGCGTGAACAGCGGTTCCGCCGAAGTTGTCAATCTGCTGGCCGATGCCGGAGCCAATGCGAAAGTGCCGGAATACATTCTGTCGGCCTGCAAGGCGGGCAACGCGGGGTTGGCGGTGGCGTTGCTGAAACACGACGCGCCGAAAGATGTGATGGACGAACGCGGACAACCGCTGATTCAGATTGCCGCGCTGACCTGGAAGCTGGATTTGGTTACAGCATTGCTGCAAAACGGCGTAGACCCGAACCTGAAGAATCAGGCCGGTGAAACGGCGCTGCACATCGTGGCCCGCGACGAAGCCAGCTCCGGTTATCCGAAGTTCCAGAAGATGAAGAAAGGTCGCTTGCCCATCTTGAACGCGCTGATTGCCGGAAAAGCCGATGTCAATGCGGCCAACAATAAAGGCGAATTCGTCCTGAAAGTGGCAGACGGCGGCGACGTGAAAGACATCCTCAAAGCTGCCGGTGCGGTGAAAGATCAAAAAGAACTCGACAAACGCGGTCAATAATCCCAGAAAAAAAAGTTTATTCGCGTGAGCCAATCCGTACGCACTTTCCGGTTGAGAAAGTATACGGACGCTCACGCGAACGTCTGCGCACCAATTCACCCAACAAGGAGCACAATATGAAACGCACAAGCATTCGCCAAACAACTCGTAACTTCACAATCATCCTCGCAGGGTTGATGCTCTGCATGTCCGGCCTTGCAGCGCAAACCGCAACGCGGCAACGCTTCACGCAAGCCGAGGCCAGCCCACAAGAGCCGCAACAAAAACCGAAGCCGACCTCAAACGTAGACCCGCTTGGCATTTTGAATGCGCCGGAACCGCCCAAGCCCAACGCACCCGCTGGACAAAATAAACCGAAGCCGACCAGTAGTCAGACGCCGCCGCGAGCAACGGTCATGTCTTCTTCGCTGGATGCGATGTTCTCGCCCAATGCGATTCCGGTCGTGATCTACCATCCGGTTTCACGCAATTTTCTGCGCGGTGGCGGCAACAACTGGGGCACAACGTATTTGCAGAAAAGCGCCCTTTTCAAGCTGATTGATTTGAATGGCGGGCAATTGGAAAGCGGCGATTTCGTGATGATTGTCCAGCAACAAACTGGGCAAGTCCTGCTCGCTTCGCCCGGCGAAAAAGATCGCGGCTTGATGCTTGGCCCCCAATCCAATGACGAGTCCGCGAAGTTCAAAATTGTGAAGTTGCAGACGCCGAAGGATCAGGGCTTTGCCGTCAAAGGCATCATTAACAACGAAGACCCCATTGCGCTGCAGACCAGCGACGGACAAACGCTGAAAGTGGCCGGGATGGTTAAGCGTCCGAAAATTGAGGTAACCAGCAAATTTGAGAAAGACACCATCTTCCAAATTCATATCGCCGAAAGCGAAGCGCAAGGATTGGCCGCCGCGCAGGCCAGCGAAGACGACGCGAATCGGCGGGCAGCAGAGCAGCAACAGCGCCAGCAGGAGAAAGGCCCTTCGTTTGCAGAGCGGTTTGAGCAGTGGAAAGTAGACGCGCGCAACGAACAAATCCGACAAGCAGAGGAAGCCCAGCGGATCAAAGCGGAACAGGAAGCGGCTCGTGAGGAAGCCGCCAAACGAGCCGAAGCACAACGGCAAATTGATGAATTCCGCCGCGCCGAAGCCGAAGCGAAAAGGCAACAGGAAGCACAGGCCGAACAAGCTGCTGTCGAACGACGTATGGCCGAACGACGTGAAGCTGAACAACGCGAAGCTGAACGACAAGCTGCCGAAGCACAACGGCAACAGGAATTGGCCACGCCGCGGTTATTGTTCCCTGTCTCCAACGGGGTCATGGAAAACGGTTGCTCCAATCACTCAGCCAATATGACGGAGTCTTTCACCTGGGCGGGCGTCGCGTCGGCAACTGCTTACCAGATTTCTGTGCGACATGTGAATGCAGCGAATCCAGCCATTAACGAAATCGTTACGGTTCCGGCGTTCAGTCGCACCAATAATTCTTACGTTGCCGATCATAATCGCACAGGTTGGACGTGGATGGTGCGGGCCCGCATCAACGGCGAGTGGGGCAACTGGAGCGAAGCGCGCGCCTTTCAATATGGCCCTCTGGATGCGAACCCGAACTGTCGCAAATAAGCCAGCAAAACCATCTCACCGACCATCTGGCATATAGCGAACCACTTGCTATTCATCAACCCGTGCTTGCCACCGTGCGAGCACGGGCTAATTTTTGGTGTGCGCGCTTGATCGTGACGTCCCCTCTTAATAACTGCCGCTCCCGACAAACCGCAAGCCAACTGGTAGAACAATAATTTTGTTTACTCCTTGATTGAACTTCAGGCCATCATTTTCAAAAACGACATGAGAATGTGCCGTGATTTATTGACTGGTTTATGCTCGTGGCGCTCCCACGCTGCCAAACTCGACTTATCAACCAATGAATTCGATGATCTTTGGATAATAGCGAATTTCCGGTTCGGTGCGACACAACTCCCAATTCGTCACACTACATTCCGTTACCCCAAAGGCCACGCTTACCTGCTCTTGCGTCAAACCGCGATCTAAACGAGTTTTCCAACACGCGAGTGCAAATGTTCGCCGCCGCAGATTCAACGCTATATCTCGAAAATCTCCGGCCCGCTGCTGGATCGCATTGATAT
>JAEUQN010000128.1 GCA_016789725.1 Blastocatellia bacterium
AAATGAAATCGTTGTTCCGGATGTCATTTTTCGCCCCCGTGGTGACAACGGTGGTGGCGGTGGCTGTTGTTTGGCGATGGCTTTACAACCCGGACTACGGGGTCTTTAACTGGTTCCTTCAAGAAGGACTGGGGATGAAAAAACTGTTTCGGTAATCTCAACTACAAAAAATCGGTCAGTGCTAGAAACTTTAAATTTATGCAGAAAAATGAATGGCGTAGATGCTAAGCTCAGAAGGCATCAGTGTCAATGGGAAGGCCAATGGGTTTGTAAAAGTATGACCATAGGCCCTTGCTAGAGCTGGCCAGCGGCAGAAATGTTTGTAGCCGTTAGCCCTAAACCGGAAATCTTTTTTTAACCATGTCACGAACAGCCCTTCTACTCGGTGCCTCAGGATTGATCGGCGGATACTGTCTGGAGCTCTTGTTAGCCGATCCTGACTACACGCAAGTCACGATTCTCGTGCGCCAACCGTTGCCAACATCGCATCCCAAGCTCACGCAGCGCATCGTCAATTTTGATCGGCTCAACGAAGCGGCAGACGCCTTTCAAGTGCAGGATGTCTTTTGCTGTCTGGGGACGACGATCAAAACGGCAGGCTCACAGGAAGCGTTTCGCAAAGTGGATTTCAACTATCCGACCGAAAGCGTACGTCTGGCGCTGCAACAGGGCGCAACACAATTTTTATTAGTATCGTCGCTCGGTGCAGACGCCAAATCGTCGGTCTTTTATAGTCGCACCAAAGGCGAAGTTGAACGAGCGGTTGCGGCGTCAGACCTTTGTAGCGTGCAGATTTTTCGACCTTCGCTGTTATTGGGACAGCGCACCGAAGTACGAACAGGCGAACGCATCGCAGAAACAGTAAGTCGGGCCATTTCGTTTTTGCTGCTCGGCCCGCTGCGCAAATATCGCCCGATTGAAGCCCGCGCCGTGGCTGCCGCCATGATCGTCATTGCCAAACAACAACCGACCGGCATCCACATTTACGAATCAGATCGCATCGCGCAAATTGCGGCACAAACTGAATCGCAGTAACCAAACGGTTGCCAATTCCGTAGAGATATTCGAGAATTGGTTAAACCAGACCCCAAATACTTTTTGCAGATGAACCTTTAGGAGGAACCATGTCAGTTAATCGCCGTGATTTTGTGAAGTCTTCTGCCGGTGCTGCCGCCACAGGCGCACTCGGTTTTAATGTTACCAGTTATGCAGGCGCGCCAAGTGATACTGTGCGTCTCGCCGTCGTAGGATTAAAAGGCCGTGGCTTGAACCACACGCAGGGCTTCTCGGCGCTGCCCAATGTCGAAATCGCGGCGCTTTGCGATATTGACGATGCGGTATTTGACCGCCACATCAAACAATTGGAAGGCAAGGGCAAACCCAAACCCGCAATCTTCAAAGACATTCGCAAGCTGCTCGAAGACAAAAACATTGACGCCATTTCGATTGCTACGCCCAATCACTGGCACAGCCTGATGACCATTTGGGCGCTACAAGCAGGCAAAGACGTCTATGTCGAAAAGCCCATGTCGCACAGCTATTGGGAAGGCAAACAGGTCGTCGCCGCCGCCAAGAAATACGGCAAAGTGGTGCAACACGGCTCGCAAACCCGCTCCAATGTGGCCGCCCGTGAAGCGATGGATAAGATGTGCAAGGAAAACCTGCTCGGCGACATCTATTACACACGCGCGCTGTGCTACAAATGGCGCGACACCATTGGCAAGAAACCTGATGGCCCGGTTCCCGCTGGCGTGGATTACGACCTCTGGACAGGTCCCGCACCGAAGCGTCCTTTCAATCAAAACCGTTTCCATTACAACTGGCACTGGAACTTTGATTACGGCAATGGCGACATCGGCAACCAGGGCATTCACGAAATTGACATTTCACGCTGGGGCTTGGGCGTCACGCTGCCGACTAAAGTCAGTGCGATGGGCGGACACTTCATGTTTGATGACGATCAGACCACGCCGAACACGATGATCGCGTCGTTTGAATTCGATAAGAACGGCAAGAAAGCGATTATGGTTGCGGAAGTGCGCCACTGGATTACAAACAACGAAGCCGGCATCAGCGATGCGCCGGAATTGCGCATGGGCGCGGGTGGTGGTCGTGGTGGCAACACCATCGGCAATATTTTCTACGGCCCGAAAGGCTATTTGGTCATCGAAGGCTACAACAAGTACACGACCTTCATGGGCAAAAACCAGGAGCCAGGCCCGGCCAACACAGGCCGCGACAACCACTGGAAAAACTTCATTGACGTTGTGCGCAGCCGCAAGAAAGAAGACCTCAATGCCCCGATTGAAGAAGGCCATTATTCCTGCGCGTTAATGCACCTGGCGAACATTTCGTATCGCGTCGGTCGTACGCTCAACTTCGATCCGAAGACCGAAACTATTATCGGCGACAAGGAAGCATCGGCAATGATGAAACGGCAATATCGCGCGCCATTCGTCGTGCCGGAAAAAGTCTAAGCAAGCCGTAAAGCCTAAAAACCAAATGAGGGAGCGAAATCAAAATCGCTCCCTCATTTCTTTTTGATCGTCGGCCAAATTAGCAACTCATTCCTATGCAGTCGCCGTCACGGTCGCTTCGGCTGGTGGAGTTGGTGGCTCAATGTTGTTAATCCCCGGAATCGGTTTGATGTGCTTCTTATGAATGGCCGTTTCCAAGGCTCGCACCACTTCTTCGTCGTAGCGGGTGCCGATAAAAGTATTGATGCGATCAATGGCAACTTCAAAGGTCATCGCCTTTTGATAGGGGCGATTGGTGGTCATGGCGTCAAAACAATCGGCGACGCTGACAATGCGCGCCATCATCGGAATCTGATTGCCTTTCAAGCCCAGTGGATAGCCTTTGCCGTCCATCGTTTCGTGGTGCATGGACATGCCGGGAATGTATTCGGCCATCTCCGGGTTTTCCGCCATGATGGTCCCGCCAATGCTCGGATGCGCCTTCATCTTTTCAAATTCGTCATTGGTCAGCGCGGCAGGTTTGCGCAGGATGCGGTCTTCGATGCCAATTTTGCCGACATCGTGTAACAAGGCGGAAATACGAATCTTTTCGACCTCTTCGGCAGACATGTTCATCAATTCGGCAATCGTTTGCGAATAAGTCATCACCCGTTCGGAGTGACCGCGCGTGTACGGGTCTTTGCCGTCAATGGCTGCCGCAAGAGACTTCACGGACCCAAGGAACAGACGGCGGTTCTTTTCGGATTGTGCTTTGATTTCCTGAATGTGCCGTTGAATCTCAGTCCCCATCAAATTGAAATCCAACGCCAATTCGCTGATTTCTCGATTGCTGGTGGCCAGCTCAATCCGGCGCGAATAATCGCCCTTGGCAATCGCACGGGCATTTTCGGTGAGCTTTTCAATCGGCGTGCTAAATCCGCGCGCAAAGAAAAAGCCCATCAAAATAGCGACCAGCGCGACCACCATCGAATTCATAATCGTGCGGGAACGCATCGTTTTAGCGGACAAATACGCGGCGTCTTCGTTCACTAAACCAACCACGCCAAGCCGTTGTTCAGGATTCAATTGCGCGGTCGCATAGCTGCCTAACAGCTTGAGCGTTTCGCTGTTGCGCGATAAAGGAAAGGCCGACGTAGCCGCGATGAATTGATTGCTGTCCAACCAATCCCGCACAACTTTCATGTACCGCGCATCCTGCTTTTTGAAGGCAAGTTGTTCGTCAGGGTGTGCCACCACATTCCCTTCCCCATCCACCACAAAAAAGATCGTGTTTTCGCCATGCAGCAGATTCCATTCATCAAGATTGCCGTTTTGCGCAACCAGCGAAAATACTTTTTGCAAACTGACGACCGCCAACACAATACCTTCGATCTGATTACCATTTTTGACCGGGCGTGCCACAATCAGTGCAGGTTCGCGGTAGGTTTGCAGAATGCGTGGTGAGCCGAGATAGGATTTGCCTTTTGAGGTCGCGGCTGAAGCTTCATTCAACGCTTCGCGGACCTCTTCCGGCACAATTTTATTGGAGTTAGTGACTACGCTGAAATTATTCAGGTTCTCGCTTTGCGCAACCGCCAGCGCCAGCAAATTGGAATCGTCTTCCAAGGTGCGCGCCAGGTTTTCCTGTCCGGCGGGACTTGCGGCCTGTGCCAAATTACCCGTGATTTCAAAGGCGCGGGCGTATGAATTCACCTGGGCGATGTAGCCTTGCACATACAATTCAATCTGCCGCGCTTTGTTGCGCACGGATTGCACCTGATAATTTTTTTCCTTGCCCTGCAAAGTCTCAGTGTTAATGGTAATCAACTGCCAACCCACAAAAGCAATGGGAACAACGCTGAATAACACCAGTACAAACAGAATCAGGTGCAAAACCTTAATGCCGCCACGTGGTAAGGAGGGGGTTGTGGTCATAGCGATAGCCTGCGGGTTGTTAAGTGATGATTTTTTTTCAGGATTTAGAGCGGGATGGGGAGCCGCTGAGTAACGAGGGCATCGAAATCCTAACAAATCCCCCCCCATGAAACAATAACTTTTTCCGACCAAGCCGACCGGGCGGGCGTCTAAGCCAATTGTCGGTGATTAGTTGTCAACAAGAGGCGTTGCTTTTCGCCTCAACCACCGACAAACTGAGGGCGAATAATTGCTGACGTGATGAGGTAAAGCAGTGAGCTTAATGGCAGAAGGCTTGAGGCAGTTCGCAAACAATGAAACCGAGGCCAGCGATAATCATCTGATCGCGCGCACCTTGGCGGGCGAAACCGAAGCCTTCAGCATTTTAGTCCGCCGCTGGGAACGCCCGATTTACAGCCTGACGCTGCGCATGCTGGGCCGCGACGAAGATGCCCGCGATGCCTGTCAGGAAGCATTTTTGTCGGCCTTTCGCAATCTGAGCAAGTTTCGCGGCGACGCCAAGTTTTCGTCCTGGATGTATCGGATTGCGTTGAATGCCTGTCATACGCGATTACGAAGCAGCAACGGCATCAGCTATTCGCTCGACGCAGAGGACGAAAACGGACACCGATTAGATGTGGCAGACACCCGGCTTGAAAGCTTGCCCGATCAGCTTCAGCGCGACGAGCAAACGCAACTGGTTCGGCGTGCGTTGCAAGCCCTGCCCCCGGAAATGCGGCAGGTTATTGTGATGAAAGAGTACGAAGAAATGACCTTTGCCGAAATTGCCGAGGTCTTGGGGTTGCCGGTCAGCACGGTCAAATCACGACTGTACACAGGACTGCAACAAATGCGGATGCGACTGAACCACCTGCGCCAAGCTGTTTGAGATGAGAGAGAGGAACGATATGAAAACTGGTGTAGACAACAATTGCGGGAAAAAGGATTTGCTGGTGACGTATTTGTATGACGAAGCCAGTCAAACCGAGCGCACTGAATTTGAGCAACATTTGATCGGCTGCGGTTCTTGTCACAATGAATTGCAAGCGTTCAAGGGCTTGCGTGAAGAGCTGGGTTCGTGGCAGATGCCGTTCGTGCCGCATATCGAAGTCGTCACTCCGCGCACAGCAATGGATGCGCTCCGCGAACTTGTTCGACTGGTTCCCGGCTGGTTCAAAGTAACATCAGGGCTGGCCGCTGCCGCCGCCGCTACGTTGGTGATCTTTGCCCTGACAGGAACGCGCGTGAGCTTTGGCAATGGCGGGTTCGATGCCCAGTTCGGCGTCAAAGAAATTACGCAAGTAGCAGGCGAAAAGGCTCCTCCCCAAACCGCTAAGCCGCTTGTGACGAATTCCATTTCGCGCGCCGAAGCGGAACAAATGATTCAGGCTGCGGTCACACAAGCGCAACAACAGACCCAATTGCAACTCGCCAATCTGGAAACCAAATTGAACGCGGCGCATCAGGCACAACTGCAAACAGCGACACAACGATTGCGGCAGGAGCATCAGCGTCGGTTGCAAATTGAATTGGCAAAGTTCGATAATGGCGCGCGACAGTCGCTGTCAGAATGGCTACTAACGGCGACCGAAACCGGTCAGGAGGTGATGGGCAATGAAAAGAATCAGTGAAGTAACTTTCATCCAAATCGTGGTTTCTGCTGTTCTGATAGTGGTCGCGTGCCTGCTGATTGACGATATAGCACAAGCACAGGCAGGTCGCTTCAACCAACGACAAATTAGAAAGCTGGAAAAACAGGCCGGGACGATGCCTGACCAGTCACAGGAAAAACCTGCGCCGACACCCAACGAACCAGTCACGCAGCCTAATCGGCTCAAAGCGTTGCAACAGGGCTTACAACCCGCGAACCCTCGCTTGCAAGCCATCGTTTTGGATCGCTTTCTTCCCCGCTTGGATTTAACGGAAGAACAGCGCACCCAAGTTCAGAATGCACGGTCCCAACATATTCGCCGACTACGCACCTTAGTGGAATTAGAGAGAGCGCATACGAAGGCGTATGACGAAGCGTTATTCGACCTTTCGCTGGATGCCAAAGAAATTGAAAAGCGGGCAGCGCAACTGGCTGAAGTTCGCACCGATATGCTCAACGCACAGGCCAGATTATTTCTCGACCTGCGGCGACTTTTGACGCCAGAGCAATTTACAAAGCTTCGACAATTGATGGAAGAAGAGCGCGCGCTGAAACGAAATGCGCCGTAACAAACGAGTCTGACGTTTTCAATCCCAAAACCTTTTGCCAGCCTACCGCGCTTCGCGTTTCAATAGCTTCAGCAGCGAACGCGTTGTCACTGCAAATTTGCTATTCGGTGCGAGCAATAAATACTTCTCATACGCGCCAATCGCCTCTTTAATATGTCCTTCGCGGTCGAGCAGATTGCCGAGTAAATAGTAAATGATCGGCTCGGTCTCGTTGGCTTGTGCAACAGCCAGGCGGTAATGCTTGATGGCCTCGTCGTTTTTGTTTTCCTCTTGCCAGGTCAACGCCAATCCCGTGTGCGCTTCCGGCGAAACATTTCGTGCCAGCGTTAATGCGTTTCGATAGCTTTCAAATGCTTCGTCATAGAGACCTTGTGCGCGATACGTATTCGCCATGACCGTTGTGGCTTCAGCCGCAAGAGCCGAGTTTGTGGCAGCTTCGCGGACAGCGCGGCGCGCAGCGTTGATGGCATCATCGTACTCGTTCGTCGCCATCAGACTCCGTGCGAGGCCAACCCGGGCTTGCGCATAGCTCCCTTTGCTCAGCTTGATCGCTGCTTGATATTCAGGAATTGCCTCTTGGTGTTTGCCTTTTTCGCGGAGGGCTTCAGCATTTTGAAAACTCTGTTCGGCAGGAGTGGCAGGCAGTTTGAAGATCAGTTGTGCGGTCGCTTGTGTGGCAGCTTTGATAGTGATGGATTGCGTCAGCTCACGCTTGCCAAGTAATCGCGCGCGGAGTTTGCGCCCTCCTGCTTTTAAATTCTTAATTGCCAGCTCACCGCTTTCAGAAACAGTGCCGTAGCGTAGATTGTCCACCCACACGATTGTCCCCGGCTCTGCTTTGACAAGCAAAGAAGGGGACTCATCCGCTTGAGCCAAGCCAACGATTGTGGCGCAAAAGAAACTGGCGATTAAGACCGAGGCACGAACCATCATTTACATTCCTAAGCTAAGGCCACGAAGCCCTCAAATCGTCACGCAAAAGTTGACTGTCTGTAGTGTCTGGGAACGCACAATTCGTAGCGCTTGCCTCTACTTTAATTTCCGTCGCCGACTTCAGGTCTGAATCGGCCTTGCTCGTCATAGAGCCGTTTATATTGACGCGCGTTGCGATAGACGCCCTGCACATAGGCACGAGTTTCGCTGAGCGGGATGCTATCCACCCATTCTTCAATTTCGCCAGCGGGCAACTCTCTCAGCCAACGAGAGACTCGTGACGGCCCGCCGTTATACGCGGCGGCAACATACTCAAAGCGACCGAACTGCCGAATTTGTTCCGCGACATACGCCGTGCCAAGTTGAATATTCAGGATGGGATTGAAAAGATCAGCCGAACTGATCGCGCCACCACCTAAGCTGTAGCGTTTAGCAACTGAACGCCCGGTCGAGGGCAATAATTGCATCAGACCAATCGCATTGGCGCGGCTCACCGCCTGCGGATTAAAAATCGTTTCCTGCCGAATTAGCCCAGCGATCAAATAGGGATCAATATTGTTGCGTTTGGCTTCTTCTTTGATCGTTGACCACCAGCCGAGCGGATAAAACACATCCCAGGCGGCACGCGGCATTTCGGGCAACAACGCTTGTCCATAATCAGGATAGGCGCGTTTCAGCACATTGACTGCCGACACATTTTCATTGCGCGCGCGATAAATTTGCGCGATCTGCAAGTTAATGCGAGGTGAATTCGCGGCCCGATTGCGCGCGGCTTCAAGTTCATTCAAAGCGGATTGCGCCTGATTAATGAGAACCAGCGAACCAGCCTTTTCCAATCGCTCAGCATCCGCAGGATTCATCGTCTCGACCACGGGCGGATTGATCTGCAACTTGGCAACGGCTCGGCTCAACACCGCGTCTGATTCCGGCGCAAGTTCCTTGACGCCTTGCCGCGTTAATTCCGCAATATGCCGTTCTGCATTGTAGCCGTACCAGCCCGCGCCGTAGCGAAGTAAAAGAGCTTTGTACATTGTCAATGCGCGGGCTTTGTCGCCAGCGCGTTCTGCATCCAATGCGCCCCAAAAAGCCGCCTTGCCGCGATTTTCCGTGACTTCACCATACTCAGCTAGATGCTCAATAAAGAGGCGGTAGGCCGTCGCAAAGTCATTGGCTTCGTGGGCCCGCCACGCTCGCCAGAAATGCGCGACATCACCTTGTTCAGCACGCGGTGCTTCGCGGAACAGTTGCTCGTAATATGTTGAGGCGGTCGCGGGCTGCGACGTTTCATATGCTTTGCCGATGTTGTAAAGCAAGTCGCCCAGTTGCACGCTTCCCGGAGCAACGCGACGTAAATCGGACAGAGCTTGCATGGCGGGCGTATCCTGTCGCAAAGCGCGATAGCATAACCCGCGATAGTAAATGGCATCGGCCTGATCTTTGGTCGAACGCGACCGAACATTTATGAGCAGATTCAAAGCAAGCTGGTACGATTTGGCTTTGTAATAGCTAATGCCACCGCGTAAATAAGCCTCAGGGTCGGCGGCCATCGGAAAAGATCGCACCAGTTGTTCATACGCCTGCCCGGCAATCACCCAGAGATTTGCCTGATACAGCTTGTCTGCCCGCGCACGCATCATTTGTGCGGTTGCGCCAGTCACAGCAGGCGCGGCTCCGAGAGCAGTTAATTTGTTGCTCACGTCACCAGCTTCCGGTGATTGTGGAGCTTCAAAATACATTTTGCGCCAAACAGCAGCCGCGTCTTCGAGCTTGCCCATTTTTTCGAGCGCGTTCGCCTTCAATTTCAAAGCGGTACCATCATTAGCAGCAGCTTGTTTTTCAACATAACTGATAACTGCCTGATAAGCCCCTCGCCCCATTGCGGACCCCGCCGCCTGTAACACCGAAGTGCGAGCCAGGTTCGAGGACGGGTAGGTATTGGCAACACGAGCATATGCCTGCTCGGCTTCTTCTATCCGATTCGCCCCTTGTAAAGCTTGCGCGCGATAGTACAACGCATAATCGCCTAACTTGCTTTGGCGCATAATCACAGTCTCATCCAAAGCCAGCAAGGCAGCGTTGTAATCTTTGGCTTGCAATCGCAAATAGCCACGCAACAATTTCGCTAAAGCCGCCTCTTCCGACCGAGGCGAAGCACTTTCGATTTTCTGCAATTCGATTTCAGAAGAAGCCACCGACGCCGATTTCAACCGCACGCGTAAATCCTGCGAGAGGCAAACACCAGAGAACAACATCAACACCAAAACAGCTTTCAATGGATTTGAGAACCTGGGAGGATAAAGTGAAACAATGTTCATTGGATTTCTCCTTCGGGATTGAAAGCCGCCAGGAAGGTCGCTAACGACTTTACGAAACCAACAACCTGAACAGGGCGCAACCGCTCAGGTTATTTTTTGAGGGGATTTGAGTATAACAGGAAAGTTTTTGAATTTGGGTAACTTCCCCGAAAAAAGATGCGAGCCGCAAGTCATTTTGACTCCGGCTCGCTCCTGATAATTTGAGAGATGCAAGCTTAGTCTTGCCCCCCAACCGTCTAGTTAATCGGAACAGTCGGACCGGGACATCCACTTCCAAGTTTGGCCGGATCGCCTTCACCCAAGGTGTGCAGCAATTCGTCATAGAAGTAGTCGAACTTCGCCGCAACCGAAGCGGAGACACGTTTTTCATACATCTGGCGACTGCGGTCAATATCTTCTTTGAGCCGCTCGTATAAATCATGTGAACGGCGTCCTTCGATTACTTTCTGCTCATTGTAAAGTTTGATTTCTGAAACCAGCAATCGGGCAAAGCGGCGGGCATCATTGTGCGCGCGGACTTCCTCATCACTTTGCATTGTAGCAACATTTGATCCAGGCACACTGGCCGGCGCAGCTTCTTTAACTTCAGCCACTGTAGGCGCTGGCGCAACCACCGAAGCTGAAACAGCAGGCGCTTCTTCTGGTTCCGCTTTGAAGGCAAATGGAGTCGCCTGGATGGGAGCTGGCGGTGCAGGCGCAGGCGGTGGAGTGGGCTGTGCCACAGGCGCAGCAGGCTGGTTACGACGGACTGGCAACAGCTCAATCGCCATGCTGGTCACGTGCATCAGGGATTCCAAAGCATCCTGATTGACCCCGCCGTCGCCGCTGCCTGAATCTGCATATAAAACAGCAGCCGACTTCCCGCGAATGACGAGAGGCACCGCAACCGCATCAGCAACTGCCGAGTCGAAACTCCCCAAAACGCCCGTCGCCGCATGTTGAGAAGCGGCGGCTCGCAACGCGGTGGTCGCGTCGTTCAGCAAAGGGTTGGCGTGTAATGAAAGATTAAGGGCACGGACGGTCTCATCCGTGAGGCCATTGGTGAAGCCAGAGGCCTTCCACCCAATAGCACTTCCGCTTTTAATGACAAAGAAGACCACCCGAGGCGCATACTGTGCGGCGTGTTGCACCAACGTAGATAAGATGTCAGCCTGTTGTCGTTGTGCGTCAATTTCTTCAATCGCAGCACGCAAAGGAGAGTAGGGTTGCGAACCTGAACTCAGCCCCCCAACGGCACCTGCCGCCGCCAGCAGCCCACTATGATTGGATTGCGCGGCCTCAAGTTGAGCGCGTAAATCTTGTAATTGCGCTTCGTATTCTTGTCGAACCTGGGCCGTAGCCTCTTCGCGGGTTTGCTGAACAGCTTGTTCCAAACGCGCTTGATACCCACCTTCAACTTCCTGAATCGCTGTATAGCGAGCATGGTCCAGACATTCCTGAAGCCCCGATGTTTCTTCCGCCGTCACAGCCGCACCGCCCACTTGTAACCGTTCCCGAATACCATTCAGAGCCGTTTGTACCGTTTGTAATTCTTCAGCGAGATTTCCCAAACGCCGGGCAACTAAATCCCCTGCGCGATGCTGAAGCTGTTCTTGCCAAGTTTGATTTTCTGACACTGTTGACCCTCCGCTAAGTTAGTCAGATGACATTTCAGGTGACTATAATAAATATTTTGGATCGTGTTGCGGGAGCTGCACAACGAAATTGCCTTTTGCAGAGGGCCTACCTAATGACCTGCTTTATCCTGATCTGGACCTCTGCTTTTCCTCTCGTGAACGTTCGACCGACTCGCCCCTGATTTTCGTTAAGGCTTGGGACAAAGAGCGAGTTGAAATGCTTGCCTGCCAGTGTTGGTCTCAAGCGGTTACGGCCTGACTCGCTCCATAACCAAGGCAGCAAGGGCCTGTATTATTATCAGTTAGAAGATACTTGTCAATCACCGTTTGTAGTGGAAGGGTTAAGATTTTAGTTGAAGTGAGGTGGAATAGGCGCTTGAAAGAAATGATGTTTAAATTTGACCGGATAGAAAGATTAAGGAGAACTGCGCCAATTCTACGAGCCGGGCGGATTTGACAATCCCCGGCGATCACGATAAAAACGGCGGGTCGTACCCGTCATTCCTGTTTCGACTTTTCCAGTTGGTAGTGCTTCGTTTCTTGCGTGTGATAGTTTCTTGACGATTCGTGAACTCGCTGGTGAAACTTTGGGGCTACTCTACTTTATAGCTATGGCACAACAAAACACTTTTGATATTACTTCCACAATTGAACATACCGAGGTCATCAACGCCATTAACCAAGCCCTCAAAGAAGTACAAAACCGATTCGACTTCAAAGGAAGCCAAAGTAATATCGAGCCTGAAAAACAAGAAGCAATTATTCTCACCTCCGATGATGAATATCGGCTCACCAGCTTGAATGACATTCTGCAATCCAAACTTGTCAAGCGCGGCGTGCCGCTCAAAGGCTTAACGTACGGCAAAATTGAGCAGGCACTGGGCGGCACGGTGCGGCAGCGAATCACATTGCAGCAGGGCATCCCACAAGACAAGGCCAAAGAAATCGTCAAACACATCAAAGACTCAAAACTTAAGGTGCAGGCTTCGATCCAGGGTGATCTCGTGCGTGTAGCTGGCAAAGACCGCGACACTTTACAGGAAGTGATTGCGGCGCTACGCGGACACGATTTCGGAATTGATATGCAATTTACTAACTACCGAACCAATTAACGAGCGCAAACCATGCCTAAACCCAATATCCTTCCCCTTCGGATGCTTCACGGAATGCGGTTTTCCACCGCGCAAGTTTTCGGTTTGGTCCGCCGCGACTTATTGCAAGTCGAGGAAGAATTGGAACGGCAATCCCGCTCGAATGTACAAATTCTTTCCCATTTGAATCGGTATCTCCTCAACACTGGTGGCAAGCGATTGCGGCCTGCACTACTGCTCTTGGCCACCAAAGTGTTCGGCGAGGCACTGGACCAGGCCATTATCAGTATGGCGGCAGTCATGGAAATGCTCCACACCGCGACGCTTGTCCATGACGACATCATAGATGGCGCAGAAATGCGACGCGGGAAAAAGTCTGTCGCTTCTCAATGGGGCAATGATATTGCGGTGTTGCTGGGCGATTGGTTGTACATGACCGCCTTCGAAACCTCGCTCCAACAACGCAATCTAGAGGTCTTGGATGTCTTGACGGAAGCGACGCGCAAGATGACCGAAGGAGAGCTATTACAGCTTCCACTAGTTGGAAACTTACGCATCACCGAAGAAGAACACTTTGCCATTGTACAACGCAAAACGGGCTTTTTGTTCAGCGCCAGTTGCCGACTCGGCGGCGTTCTGCGCGGGGCCAGCGCGGTCGAAAAAGCGGCGCTTGAAGATTACGGGATGAATCTGGGAATCGCATTTCAACTGACGGATGATTTGCTGGATTTCACCTCTAATGAAAAGAAACTGGGAAAACCCGTCCTCAGCGATCTGCGCGAAGGAAAAGTCACTCTGCCATTGATTCGTTTGCTGGATCGGCATCCACAATATGAAACGTTGGTCAGCGAAGCGATGAATGAAAATGCTGAAGAAAACGAAGAAGCGGCGAATAAAGTCTTGGCTATTTTGCGTGAGTATGGTCAACTAGAAATTGCCCGCGACGAAGCCCTGAATTACGCCGCCCGCGCTCAGGAAGCGTTGGAATCGTTACCTGATAATCAGTACCGACAAGCCTTGTACGATATCGCGCAGTTTGTCGTGGAAAGAGATAAATAGCCAGACTCGCATTTTCAGAGAATGACGGAAAACATTGCCATCGAAGCCATGCATCGCGCGCTCAGAGAAGCACGAGATGCCCGAAAACGAAGTGAAGCACGCTTGATTGATTTAGAAGCTGAAGCAGCGATGCTACGGTCGCAAATCGCCTCCCTGGACCTGGTTATTGAGCAAACCAGCGGCGCACTTAAAATCGCCATGTTCCCTTCCGAATACGCCACGCCATCGGCACCGCCAGTGATGGAACGAGCGGCACCGCCCAAACAAACAACGGCACCGCGATCGATGCCGCCACCACCACGTCGCCCAGGACCACCGCCCCAACCTGTTTCGTATTATCCAGATGAAGCACAAGTGGCGCTTGAACTGGAGGACCTCGAAGCTATCGAAGCCGGAACCGCCGCCCAGAAACTCAATAAACATTCCGGCAATATTCGCTTCAATGATTTCCGCATTCCACAGGCCGCAACCATTGTGCTGCGCGAAGCGAATGGCCCGCTCCACGTCAGTGAAATTTATCAACGGATGGCGGACGGCGGCTTTGAATTTCGCGGTCAACATCAACTGATTACGCTGGCGGTATCGCTGAGCCGCGCCAAACGGTTTCGCAAAGTCGCGCCGGGAACCTTTGAACTTGATCCACGCTATGCCGCTGGACAAGTCGCCTGAACCTCTTACATAATCCCTCACGTCATAACGCGGTCGTTTAGCAACTGAATTCGGATTGCGCTTCCTGGTCTGCCCCTGTCCGCAACGCACCGAATTACTCACACCAAATGAGTCACGAAATCGAAGTCAAATTAAAGCTGGGGATTCAAGCCCTGGAACAGGCCGGAATAGCGTTGGAGCTAATGACTCCCCGCCACTTTGAAGACAACTGGCTGCTTGATACAGCAATGCGTCAACTTGGCACCAAGAGTTCGGTGTTGCGTGTGCGGTCGGCCAATGGGAAAGGCGTATTAACTTACAAAGAAAAGGCTGGCAACGACGCGCCGTCCTCACAGTTCAAGTTACGCATTGAACTGGAAACCGAACTGGAAAGTCCGCCGGAAGCCTTGGCAATTTTTGATCGGCTGGGGTTTCACCGCTTCTTTCGTTATCAAAAATATCGTTCTATTTACGAAGCGACATTACCGAGCCAAAACCATTTGCATGTGATGGCAGATGAAACGCCTATCGGCAATTTTCTCGAACTCGAGGGCGAAGAAGAAGCCATCGCTGAAGCAGTGAGTTTATTGGGGCTGACGCCCGCTGATTACATTTTGGAGAGTTATATCACCCTGCAATTGCGCCATTGCCAGCAACAGGGAAAGCCGTTGGAGGATATGGTGTTTTAAAAGGTGCCGGATGTCAGGTTTCAGAAAGAATCACCTGACACCTAACACCCAACACCTGACACCTGATTATGAAAGCAATGATTCTTGCCGCCGGATTCGGCACCCGCCTCTGGCCGCTCACTATCGAACGCACTAAACCCGCGATTCCCTTTCTGAATCGCCCCCTCATCGCCTACACCATTGACTACCTGAAGCAATACGGCATCACGGACATCATCATCAATTTGCATCACGAACCGGAATCGGTGCAGGAACAAATCGGCGATGGTAGCGAGTACGGCGTCAAGATTCATTATTCGCTCGAAGAACCCGAAATTCTCGGCACGTCCGGCGCGCTCGACAAAGTTCGTGATTTGCTGCAAGACGAAACCTTCATCCTCGTCAACGGTAAAATCATCACGAACCTCGACCTCGGTGCTGCCCTGCAAACACATCGCAGCAAAAACGCGATTGCTACGCTCGTGCTCAAAGAAAATCCCAAACGCGAAAAGTTCAGCCAAATCCTCGTAGATGAACAGGGCTACTATCAGGGCTTCGGAGGTTTTCCGCCGACCGCCGACCACCAACCACCGACCACCGACCACCCCTTGATGTTTGTGGGTATCCACATTCTCGAACCAAGAATTTTCGAGTATATTCCGCGCGGTGTTTTTTCCGATTCCATCCGCGATGTGTATCCGGCAGCAATGCAGGCAGGCGAGAAAATCGCCACGCACATCGGCACGGGCGATTGGTATGAACTCAGCACATTAGCGCGATATTTGGAAATCAGTTTGGATTTTATGCGTCAGGAAGGTTTGCAATTTACGGCAGATGAAGGCTGCCAGATTGACGCGACCGCACAGGTCAGGCATTCCGTCCTTTGGCGCAACGTTCAGATCGAAGCCGGCGCGCAGATTTCACAATGTGTGCTGGGCGATGGCGTCCGCATCCCTGCCAATACTACGTTTGAGCGCAAAGTCATTGTGCGGGCTGAATTGGCGCAGAATGATGAAATCCCGGAAAAAGCCGCACGCGGCGAAGTCATCGGCGAAAATTACGTCGTCCCAATTTCATAAGATTTATGAGTGCAACAACCATGACCGAAGATTTAAGCGCCAAGCGAGTGCGCAACTACGCGGCAAAATATTTTGCCACCGATCCCGAAACCATCCAGCTTGAAGCACTGACCCCTGACGCTTCGACACGCAAATACTATCGCGTCTCGACCACAGCAGTTCCGCCCCTGATCGTCAGCCTTTACGCGACGCCGTTCAACCCACAGAGCAGCACCTATCTGGATGTCACGCGGCTCTTTGAAACTGCGGAGTTGCCCGTGCCGAAAGTATTGGATGTCGCCGGAACTGAAGGCATCATCTTGCAGGAAGACCTCGGCGACGAGAGCCTGGCAAAATGGATGCAGGATCATCCGCTCTATTCCGAAGCGAAACTCAAAGAAGCGATTGAATTGATAGCGCGCATTCAAGCCGCATCAGATTTAGCTATCAGTTCAGGTTCCGTCGCCAGCACACTCGCGTTCGATGAAGACAAGCTGATGTGGGAGCTGAATTACTTCTTCGATCACTTCTTCGGCAGTTATCGCCGCGATCAATTGAGCGAAGATGAAGTCGCCGCGGTCAAGGCCGAATTGCAAGCCATCGCCGCCGAATTGGCCGCCCGCCCCCGCGTGTTGACACATCGGGATTATCACGCGATGAACCTAATGGTGGACAGCAACGGCGCGCTGCGCATCATTGACCATCAAGACTCACGAATGGGGCCTGCGACGTATGACCTCGTGCCGATTTTAGTTGAGCGTGTGCTTGAACCAGCCGATGAAATGTGGGTTGAATCGTACATTGAGTACTTCAACGAAATGCGCGTCAAGCACGGTTTGGCAGCGATTCCGAAAGACGAGTTACTGTACGAATTCCACCTGATGACGGTGCAGCGGCAATTGAAGGCAACCGGAACATTTTCGTATCAAACGGCAGTTGTTGGACGTGCGGAGGTCTATGAAAAATACATTCGCCCGGCGGTTGCAACCGTGCTGCGCGCGATGAACAAGTCAGGAATCAAAGCGTATCCGGCGTTGCGGCAAAAGCTGGAAAGCCTGTAGACAGACAAAAGCTCGCTATTTTCTGATAAGCTTACGACTATGACGCAAACATACATTTCCGACATTGCAAAATCTGCGGGCCAGCCGGTCACAATTAAAGGCTGGCTGTATAACAAACGTTCCAGCGGCAAGCTCGCGTTTCTGGAAGTACGCGATGGGACAGGCATCATTCAAGCCGTCGCCTCGAAAAAAGATGTCAGCGAGCAGACGTGGGAAAACTGCGAAAAAGCGACGCAGGAATCTTCGATCATTTTGGTCGGCGTGCCGCGCGAACATCCCAAGAAACCGGGCGTGTTTGAATTGGATGTGAACGCGCTCGACATCGTGCAACTCGCGCACGATTATCCGATTACGCCCAAAGAACACGGTGTTGAATTCCTGATGGATCATCGGCATTTGTGGCTGCGCTCCAAGCGGCAACATGCAATCCTGCGCGTGCGTCACACGATCATCAAAGCCGTGCGCGATTTCTTCGACAACAATGGCTTCACGTTGGCCGACACGCCCATTTTTACGCCCGCCGCCTGCGAAGGGACTTCGACTTTATTTGAGGTAAATTACTTCGACGACGAGAAAGCGTATTTGACGCAATCGGGACAGTTGTACAACGAGGCAACGGCGGCGGCGTTTGGCAAGACCTATTGCTTTGGGCCAACGTTTCGCGCGGAAAAATCCAAGACGCGGCGACACCTGACGGAGTTCTGGATGGTTGAGCCGGAAGTCGCCTACGCCCATCTCGACGACGTGATGACGCTCGCGGAAAACTTCATCGGCTACATCGTGGCGCGCGTGTTAGAAACCCGTCAGGACGAGTTGGCGATTCTCGAACGCGATGTGTCCAAGCTGGAAGCCATCGTGCCGCCATTCCCACGGTTGCAATATGACGATGCAGCAAAGATGCTGCAACAGGCGTTTGCGGAAGGCAAAGTCGAACACCAGTTTGAGTATGGTGGCGATTTCGGTGCGCCGGATGAAACGTATCTTTCCTCGCAGTACGACAAGCCCGTGATGGTGCATCGCTACCCGGCGGCGGTGAAGGCATTTTACATGGAGCCTGATCCCGAAAACCCAAATTTAGCCCTGTGCGTGGACGTGCTCGCGCCCGAAGGCTACGGCGAGATTATTGGCGGAGGCGAACGCGCCTCATCGCTTGATTTGCTCTTGCAACGCATTCATGAGCATAATCTGCCGCCCGAAGCGTTCGACTGGTATTTAGATTTACGCAAGTATGGCAGCGTGCCGCACGCTGGCTTTGGAATGGGCATCGAACGTTGCGTGACGTGGCTCTGTGGGATTGAGCACGTCCGCGAAACCATTCCGTTTGCGCGAATGTTGTATCGCTTGAAACCATAGTGGCTGGTGGCTGGTGGTTAGTGGCTGGTATCTTCCGACTACCGATCACCGCCCCCCGACCACCATCTTTGTCCCCCAGGTCGTTACCTCACTGAAATAGCGTTTTCATCGTCATCGCCCCGCGAAGTCAGATGACAATGAAAGCAAAACTAATCACCCCAATGGAGTTGTAACGATAATGATTACGAAAGAGCTTCCGGCAGAGGCACAATCGAAAAAAAAGACAGCCCCACCACTCCCCATTTCGGACTGGCTCAATGAATTTGAGCAAAAACGCGCCAGAGAATTTCAGCGGCGCACGGGCTTGGATTACCGCACACTTCTCAAGCAAATTCTGGAAAATGCAGATTTACATCCAGGATTACAAGTCCTGGAAGTCGCGGCTGGCAGTGGAATGATCGCCCGCCATTTGGTCGGGATGGTCGGGAGAGAAGGCAAAATCATTGGTGTTGACAGCACTAAAGAATTGATTGAGCAAGCCCGCCTTGATGCCCAATCGGCGAAAGTCAGCACGCGCATCGAATGGCGTGTCGCCCCCATCAAACACTTACCCTTCAAAGAAGGCGACTTTGATTTAATCACGTGCGGATTAGCCTTCAATCAATTTGAGCCTCAAGAGTTTTTCGCCGAAACACACCGCATTCTAAAAATAGAAGGCGTCTTGCTGACGGCAGCAGAATTAACGACACCCGTAAAATTCTCGGATTGGATGCATAAAGCCCGGCGACAATACAATCGGCTCATCAAAGGTGAGTCAGAAGAAGCCACCGCGCATTATCATTCGGCCCACGAATTAACCGAGATGCTACGGGCGGCGGGCTTTCGCCAGGTCGTGATACGCGGCTTGCGAGGCGATTCAAACGCGCGGAGTTTCACACTGATTCGAGCAGTAAAATAAATCGTATGACGGCAAAACAAGTCACGATCATCGGTGTCTTGATGGATTTAGGCGCAGATCGGCGCGGTGTAGATATGGGGCCTTCGGCAGTCCGTGTCGCGGGCGTCAATCAACGATTGTCCGCGCTCGGCTATCAGGTCGTAGACGGTGGTAATATCAACGTCCGCAACCCTGAAATGCTGCGCGAAGTACACGGTAATGCGAAGTACCTGCCCGAAATTACGGAAGCCTGTCAGGCGCTGGCCGAGAAGGTCACGTATGTGCTGCAACACGGTGGAATCCCGATTGTGTTGGGCGGCGATCATTCCATCGCCATCGGCAGCGTGTCGGGGCTGGCGGCATATTATCGCAAACACGAACAACGCGTCGGGGTGCTGTGGTTTGATGCGCACGGCGATATGAATACGCCCGAATCCTCACCGTCGGGCAATATTCACGGAATGCCGTTCGCCGCGATTCTGGGCCAAGGCGCTCCCGAATTGACGCACATCAGTGGCTTCGCACCGAAGGTTTATCCCGAAGATTGCGCACTGATCGGGGCACGCGATGTAGATTCCACCGAAGCGGAAATCATGCGCAAATCAGGAGTTCGCATCTACACCATGCGTGAGATTGATGAACGCGGCATGAGCGCCTGTGTAGACGAAGCGATTGCGATTTGTTCGCGTAACACCGTCGGGTTCCACGTCACGATGGATATGGATTTCGTAGACCCCGATTACGCGCCCGGCGTTGGCACACCAGTCCCCGGCGGCCCAACCTATCGGGAAAGCCATCTGGCAATGGAAAAAGTTGCGGATTCCGGCAAGATGCTGTCATTTGAATTAACCGAAGTGAATCCGGTTTTGGACACATCGAATCGTACGGCGGAGTTGGGCGTGCAACTGATTCTGTCGGCATTCGGCAAGAAAATTATGTGATTTTGGATTTTGGATTTTGG
>JAEUQN010000129.1 GCA_016789725.1 Blastocatellia bacterium
GACGGCCTTGGATGGGTCGCGCAAAGCCGCTTGCGAAGCGAGTTCTGCTTCTATTTGCACTTCAGGATCGTAACCCCCGCCGTATGATCGTTTGAGTTCGTCGGGTAGTTTTGTGTTGCGCAGCAGTTCCAAGGCAAGCTGCGGGTCAAGCTGGCTCAGGTTGCGCAACAACTCCGTGCGGAACTGATTGAACAGATCAATCTTGCGCTGTCGGTTTTCCGGTTCGCCGCTCAGTGATTGGATGAGTTGCTTTAAGTCATTTTCTGCTTCCTGAAAAAAGGTACGCGCTCGTGGTTGATCTTTTTCCCACAGCATCCCTGCGGCCATTGCTTTAATTCGCAAGCGGTTTTCAGGCAACTTCAGCGATTGTGCTTCAGCGAGAATTTGTTCGACCAATTCGAGAGCTTTTTTTTCCGCCTCCTGTTTGGCTTTTTCGGCCTCGGTGACGGGTGTTTGCGCCAACGCATAAAAGGCGAAGATCGCCGTCAAAAGCAAGCTCCTTATCAGATTTCGTTTGGTCATTACAAACCTCTTTCTGGCTTTTTCCCTTTGAGTTCAACTGGAGGCAGGCTCTTGAGCTGTTTCCAAAGAATATGCAAATTCCCATCAGTATCTTGGCGGACGATCCGAAATGCCACGACAACATCTGCTTTTTTGTAATTCACGGATCGCACCACATAGGTTTTGTTGACTTGAGCAGGGATCGTCGCTTGATACTGATGCAGGCCAATCTGAAGGCCCGCCTTGAATTGCTTCACCTGAGTGAAGAACTCCTGATAATGAGTCGGCAAGGGCCATTCAGCGAGCATTTGAATCGCTGGCAATTGAGGGCTGACTTCTGCCAATGCCACATCTCCCAAAGAGGTAAAGATCGCCAGACCATAGCCAGAGGTATATGCAAAGTTTTGAGGTGCGCCGCCCGATTGGACAACCGTCGTCCGTTTCATTTCGGTGTAGGCGGCTTGCAGGACGCCATTCTGCAAGCAAATCTGTGCCCATTCATCCGCCAGATGATGGCGTTTGGCGAATGAGTAAAACGCGCCTCCGCCTCGCAGGTGCGGATAGGCGAATTGTGATTTTGCATCAGCGAGGCCCGCTTTGGTTTCCTGGTAGTTCAGCAACTTGAACAGCCCTGTTTGCGGTTGACGCAACAGGTCCTGATATTTTTGTTCTTCATCCGGGTCGTTGGTCAGCAACTTTTTCTCTGCGGGAGGCAATTCATTTTCCGAGGCAAAATAGGTTCTGGAAGACTCTCTCTTCGCTCCAACTCTATCCTCGGTTCCGCGCTGCATCTTCATTTCCACCGCTTTTTTGCGTTGTTCTTCCTCTTCGCGCAACTTGGCGTTGAGCCGTTCTTTAGCTTGTAATTGATCCAGATTGGACGGCTGTTGCGCTGAAGCCATAAGGCTCCAGCTACAACAAATGCTCAAAACAATTAGAAGTTGAGGTTTCATTCCCAAGCTCCTTTCTCTCCGCGTTTACTGCGGCGCATCAGGACTGCTGGCATTGCGATGCGAAATAGCCATCAGCATGCCGAGCATCACAAAGCTGGTAATGAGCGACCAGCCGCCGTGACTCACGAACGGTAACGTAATGCCGGTCATCGGCAACATTCGGATCACCCCTCCAATGTTCACAATCGCTTGAAAACAAAGAAACGAAGTGATTCCCGCCGCCATCAGTTTCGTAAACATATCGCGCGCATCAATTGCCGTTTTCATCCCTGCAATCATCAGGATGATAATGCCCAGAATGATGATGAGGCCACCCGCCAATCCGGTTTCTTCAGCAAGCGAGGCATAAATAAAATCCGAATCCGCAATCGGCACAATTTCCGGGAATCCCCGCCCCAGCCCTGCGCCGATGATATGTCCATCGCTGACGCCAAACAACGCTTGTGTTGGCTGAAACGCGTACGAATTGTACCAGGCTTCTTCATTGGTCAACCCGCGTGCTTCCAAACGGTCAGCTTCTTTTTCCCACCACCAATCGTTTTCAGGATCGGGCGGCGTTTCCGCGTGCAGCCACAAATGGAAACGTTGATGGATGCGGCGCGGCACACCGAGACTGACCACATTTTTGACGCGCTCAACCGCACCGACCTGAGCCTGATCGGTGAAAATGTCTACGACCGTGTTGTAAATACCAGCGGCAAAGATCGAAACCACCAACAGGCCAACGATCATGAAAATGGCAACAGAGACTTGTGGCAACCGGCGCACCGCGACGACATACAACGTGATATATGCGCCAAAGAACACCATCATCTGCCCAAAATCCGAAAGGGCAAAAAAGGGAATAATCGGCATCGCCGCGACCGCCAGAAACGGTAGCAAAAACCGGAGTGACGGCACTCCCCAATAAGTCCGCGACAGATTGCGATAGTGATCGGCGAGAATTCCTGCATAGCTTATCAGGAAAGTAATCTTCACCGGTTCCCAGGGTGTTGTATTGCCTAAAAACTTGCCCGCGCTGGAACCGATCACCGCGATCAATAAAAACGGAACGGTCGTGACAATCCCAATCAGAAAGCTGTGCTTTTGCAGCCACAACAACACGTCATCGCGTTTGAGAAACGAAAACGCAAGCGCAAAGCCGAGCAGTGCCAAAATGGGAATATACGTTGACGTGGCGGTGAGAATGCGCGTGATGGTCCAATAGCCTTCTTCCTGTTGGGTATCCGCCTGAATCGGAATCTGAAAAGTTTCATTGCCAAAGAGCGCCTTCTTCTTTTCGGCGTCATAATGTTCATTCACATATCGTTGTCGCAACGTCTGTGTCTTTTCCAGGCGGGCGGCTGATTTGGAACGGGCGCTATATTCCGGGTCTGTAAATAGCCGATATTGTGCCACCAGACCAACGCTGAACAGTAAGACGCCAAGCGTATACAGGGCCAGATTGCCTTTGAATTTATGTCGCCGAATCAGCCACAAAAACACAAATAGAACGGGCAATAGCAAAACCAAATCGCGCACGGCCAGCAACATGGATGGCGCAAACCCACGCGTGACCCCGGCACGATAAATAGCCAGATACGCCACCGCATTCAGCGCGAACAAAACGAACAGCAAAAATAAATGGGACGAGGGGCGATTTCGCATTCAATATGCCTCGGTGAAAAAGTACGAGCGGAACAATTCGGTAGTTCCTCATTATCTACTTTGGCAACGAACCCCATCATAAGTCATCCCTCACCAATTTAGCTAGTTTTAGGCTGGCCCAGTCAGGGCGTTTGATGGACCTTGTAACAGTTTTCAGATGGGTGCGCTTGCGCTCCCGCAGGCAGCCCTTGGGCAGCGATCTGTCAGACGACCCGCTGAGTCGAAAACAACCACACGACCCTGTTGCCGGATTTAATCTTCAAAGACCATCAGCCAACGGAGAAGGACGCTCAACGCGCCCTTGTCACTCTTTTCTGCCTTTCCCCCCAGCCGTCAATGACTGGGCTATTGAAAAAAGCAGGCCACCTAAATTTCCAAACGCACTCTGTAAAGCTATAACGAGGTTGAGCCGAATCACCAACCGAACCGAGAGGCGCAGAACCCCTTCCCTTGCGGATTATTTTTTCTTCCTGTAGATTGGCTTTGCGTTATGCAACATTGAATGTTTTACCCCCTAATCAATCAACACTTTCGATCAGCCCCATCGAAGCGCCTACTCATCAGGCCGGATTTCTCGACAACTTTATCCCCGGGTTTTGATTTGGCGATGAATTACTCATTATTCACAAGAAAGCAGACGTTGGTGAATCCCGGTAGCCGTTGGCGGAACGATCCAGTGATGATTGAAGTGAAATGTCCACAAAGGTTTTCAACATAGACACAGGCACTAACACGTAATCGCCAACGTGCCATCCATGCCGATGAAGAAGGCGAAAGGGCAACCATGAACAACCAAACAAATACTGCTGAACCGATTTATATTTTGGCAGGGACGAGTCAACAATATACCGACGCGCGCCGTAAGCTTGCGCTCATTCCGCTGCAAGCCTTTTGGCTGACCCGTGCCTCAAATTTGACCGGTAAGGTACATCCGAAGGTCTATCGCTTTGGCGATTGGAAATCACTGGTAAAGTTGCGCGAAATTGAGGCTGCAATGACCGCTGTACAAGCCGAAGTAATTGACCTTACTTAAAAGGGGAACAGTCTTTTCCTGGTAAGAGTGGGAAGCACTGGATGAGCTTGAGTAGGAGTCCGTTTGCCAATTGAAGGAACTTGGATCGTAAATTACGCTAGTCGCGCGCCGGGATCGTTTACCGATGTAAATGATGACCAGGAAAAAGCGATCATTGAGCTTGAAAATGGGCGCGTGACGGGACACGATTCTCGCGGAGGCAAATATGAGGGGACGTATTTGCTCACTCAAGCCAAGCTGCAAATGTCCCTGACGATAACGACTGAAGGGGTTGGCACGCGCGGCATTTTCGGACTTGCCTTTCCCTTTCACCTGAATCTAAGAGGGCATTACAGCCGACCTGATTTTCTCTCTTTACGCGATCAATCTTTGGACAATACTGTTGAAGTTGTGCTGAATTGCAGGAGACAGCAAAAAAAATAAAGGCGCGCTAGACGGGCTGGAGATGCTCTTGCTCGGTTACTTGCTTTGGCACTGCGCACAATAATAGGTCGAGCGCCCACTTTGGGTAAACCGCCGAATGGGCTGCTCGCAAGTGTAACAGGGCAATCCTTCGCGTTCGTACACCATTGTCATGGACTCAAACACACCTCCCGTATAACTGCCCGAAATGTCCTCCGGGTCGGTATTCATCGTACTGTTATTGGTGATTGCTTCGTTGAGCACGGTGACGATTTCGCGTTGAAGTCGCGTCGTCCGTGGTCTGGAAAGTTGATTCGCCCCAAGGCGCGGATTGATTCTGGAGCGATGCAGGACTTCTGAAGCGTAAATATTGCCGAGTCCAAGAACTTTGGTCTGGTCGAGTAACGTCAGCTTAATCGGCTGCTTGCTGCGTTTCAGCACCGCGTACAAATACTCATCGGAGAACTCCTGGCTAAACGGCTCAGGTGCGAGTTTGTGGAGGTGTTTGGATTGCGGGAGTTTCGCTGTCGGAGTCAGTTCCATGAGGCCAAAATGCCGAGGGTCTACGAAACACAGCTTCTTGCTATTATCTAACCAAAAAAGCGCGTGCGTGTGTTTGATGTCCGCGTGATTGGCCTCGACATATAAAAAGCGCCCGGTCATTCGTAAGTGTACGAGCAGGCTGCGCGCGTTATCAAAGTGAAGCAGGATATGTTTACCACGGCGCGTGACTTCCTGGAGCGTTGCTTGGCGTAACCCGGTGGCAAACTGGCGTGGCGAATTGTCGGGCGCGAGGCCGGGGCGAATCAGTTGTGCTTTGAGAATCGTTCGCCCTCGCACCAGGTTGCGCAAGTGACGTACAACCATTTCTACTTCAGGTAATTCAGGCATAGCAGTGTCTTGAAATGAGGTATCAGGTTTAAGTTTGTGGGGAGTTGGGCGATCAATTCATCGTTGCGCCTTAATCAATTCATTCAGGAGTGGCTGAACGATTTCCATTCCGCGCAATTCATCGCGCCATCGCTGTGGAATCGCGGCCACGCCGTCCCGCAACCCGGCAATGCCTCCGGCGATACAGGCCGTCGTGTCAGTGTCATGGCCTAAGGCAATCGCGGCTTTGACAACCTGTTCATAGCTGCCAGCCTGCATCGCCCAATAAGCTGAACGTAAACTGTCCACAACGTAGCCGCTACCTTCGCCGGGTGGTAAATCATCAGGGCGAACGTGACCGTTCAGTTCGCAAAATTCTAGAGAATTTGCGCCCCACATTTCCCGCAGCCCTTCGACAGCCTCGCGCCACGGGTCAGCCGCTTCCTGCATCACTCGCCGCGCCCACAAACAATATAGCGCGCAGCACACCTGCGAGCGAAGATGTCCGTGGGTGACGCGCGATTGCAGCATCGCGTACGTTGCCAAATCCACATCGCTGCCCCGATGCCACAACACTAACGGCAGCACGCGCATCAGCGAACCATTGCCATTCGACCGTTCATCTGTGCCTCCTGCTTCGAGCGCAGGAACTTTGCGCATCAAGGCATGGATTGCCGAGTTGGTTTGAATGCCTACATCGAACACGCGATAGTCCACCGCCATATAACCAGCGTTGTACCAATTCACCAGGCGTCGTCCAAAATCTTCGGCGTCGAATCTGCCGCAATGAAGCAAAGACGCCAAGAGCGCCAGGGCCTGCGCGCCGTCATCCGACCACGTACCGGGCGGGATTCCGACGTGGGCGCGTTGGAAAGTTCTGGGTGGGGTGAATTCAATAAATGGTTGTGGGGGAATGTCGTCTGGGGAATGAAATTCATACGGCACACCAAGCGCATCGCCAATCAAGAGGCCGAGCAGTCCACCTTCAATGCGTTCTTTGAGCGAGGGCATAGCTTGAATTTTACCCGCCACTTTTAATGAACGGCTAATCGTTCGCCTTCATCAATGAGCTGGGTCATTTTCTCAATCGAAGTCGCTTCGCAATACACACGCAAAATCGGCTCGGTGCCGGACTGGCGAAACAGAATCCAGCTTTCGTCCTCGAAGATCAGTTTCGAGCCGTCGAGCGTTGCCACCTTATCAACCTTGTAGCCTGCCAAGTCGCTCGGTGTGTGATCGCGCATCATTTCGACGAGCTGCTGGCCTTTGGCAATTGGGACGTGCAAGTCGCGGCGCTCGAAATGAAATTCTCCGAATTCGTTCCAAATGGCGCGCACCAATTCTGATGGCTTCAACCCAAATTGCAGCACCGCTTCGAGCAGCAACAGGCAATTGAAAACACCATCGCGTTCGGGAATATGAATGCTGGTGCCGATGCCGCCGGATTCTTCGCCGCCGATCAAAAAGTCATTCGCCGGATCAAGCATAATTGCGCCGATATGTTTGAAGCCGATGGGCGTTTCAAACAAACGGAAGCCAAAGCTTTCGGCCATCCGGCGCACAATTACGGATTGCGAAAACGTCCGTACGACGGAACCTTTCAGCCCTTTGTGCCGAACCAGATGCAATAACATCATCGCCAGGATTTGATGCGTGTTGATGTAGTTGCCATTTTCGTCCATGGCTCCAACACGGTCTGCATCGCCGTCCGTTGCCAGACCAATCAGCGCGCCGCGTTCCCGAATAGCTTGCGACAACGCGCCGAGATGTTGCGGCATCGGTTCGGGGAACACGCCGCCAAACAATGGGTCACGGTTCGCGCGGATCGTTTCGACTTGCAACCTGCTGCCGCCGATGAAACTTTCAATCCAGCGTCCACCCGTGCCGTGCATGGGGTCGGCGATGATTGTGCCTGCGCTGGCTTTCAAGCGTTCCAGATCAATGATCGCGGCGACGTGATGGCGATAGTCGTTGTTCGGTTCGATGATGTTGATGAGTCCTTTGGCCTGACCTTCGGCGAGCGAGATTTTGGCGGGCGGATTTTTGCCGAGTTCCGCTTCGATCAACGTCGTGATTTCGGGTGTTGCCGCTCCTCCAAATGGGGCTTTGAATTTGTACCCGTTAAAGTCAGGAGGATTATGTGAAGCCGTGATGACGACGCCGCCGTCAAGGCCACGTTTTTTAACTTCAAAGGAAACCACGGGCGTTGGCACATCCTGATTGAAGAGGTCCACGCCGAAGCCATTGCCCGCGAGAACTTCTGCCGTGCGGGCGGCAAAATGCTCCGATAAAAAGCGGCGATCATAGCCGACGACGACTTGGGGGACGCTTGTTGTATTTTGTGTTTTGATGTAATCGGCGAGCGCCTGGGTGACGATTTCAACGTTGGCGAAGGTGTAATCTTCAGCAATGCGCGCGCGCCAGCCATCTGTACCAAATTTGATAATGGATGTCATAGGTTGTTATTTGTTTTCTGGGCAGACAGGTCCAGCGATTTTCCCGCCGCCATCCGTCGGCATTCCGCCAATTGCTTTGCCGCGCAGTTCCGCCATCGCAATTTCGATGCGACGATTTTGCGCGCGTCCGGCTGGCGAATCGTTCGCGGCCACAGGTTTGGTGGAGCCAAAGCCGACCGCGATCAGACGTTTGCAATCAATGCCGTGCGCGACTAACCAACGGGCTACCGCGAGCGCCCGCTTTTCCGTGAGAGTTTGGCTGACGGTGGCCTGTCCCTGCTGATCGCTATGGCCTTCAATGCGCAGCAGTGTGATGTAGGTTTTATCTTCGAGGAAGGCTTTGATGTGATTGAGCGCAGGCTCACTTTCCGGTAAGAGCTTGTCAGAATCTGTGGCGAATGCGATGGGCTGGGGGAGTTTGAGTCGCCCGCCTTCGATTTCAAATTTGGGTTTTTCCTGCGTCTTCAAACTGGTTTTTGGTGATGCCGCAGATGCCAGACAGATCGCCGTCACGAACAGGAAACAAGAGGCCAGAAACTTGCACATCATCGTTTCGCCCTTTCAGATAATGGTGTAATCGGTCAAGGAGCTTTTGTCGCCCAGAATTGCGCCATCCACGACCGAGCTTTTGCCGATAATGCCGCTTTTGCCGATGATGGAATTGCAGATGACGGCTTCTTTCCCGATGCGCGACGCGGCCCAGACCACAGAATTTTCGATCCTGGCTTTTTCTTCGATGATGCAATTCGGACCAATGACAGAGTTGATGATTTCTACGCCCGGCTTAATGGTACAGCTTGGGTCCACCACTGAAACGTAATCTATTTTGGGCGCATCTTCGCTGTTGCCAAATTGCGGGTTGTGACGATAGACCGGAAAGACCGGCAGTTTGTCATTGATGAGATCGTAGTTCGCTTGCAGATAGCTTTGCGGCTTGCCAATGTCGAGCCAGTAATCATTCCAAATATAGGAATAGAACGGCTCACCGGCTTTCAGAATCGAAGGGAAAATTTGATACTCGAACGAATACGTTTCGCCCGCGGGAACGTAATTCAAAATGTGCGGCTCAAGAATATAACAGCCCGCGTTGATCGTATTGGAAGTCGTTTCGCCGGGCTTGGGTTTTTCGACGAAGCGTTGGACGCGTCCTTCGCTGTCGGTTTCGACGACCCCGTAGGCACTGACATTTTCGACGGGAACCAGCACGACTGTCGCGGCGGCTTTACGTTCTTTGTGATGCGCGACGATCCGGGCCAAATCCATATCAGTCAGCACATCGCCGTTGAAGACGATAGCGGTTTCGGTCAGGTATTTTTCAGCGTTTTTGTACGCGCCGCCTGTTCCCAGTGGGGAAGCTTCGACCGCGTAATGGATGCGTACATCATAATCCTGCCCGTCCGCAAAAATCTCTTCGATTTTGCCGGGTTGGTACGAAAGTGACAGCGTGATGTCTTTGACGCCAGCGCGCTTGAGCAGATCAATTTGGTAATTGAGGAAAGGTTTGTTGACGATTGGCACAACAGGCTTTGGGGTGTGGATTGTTAAGGGCCTGAGACGTGTGCCTTTTCCTCCAGCTAGAATCAAGGCTTGCATGAACAGATAACCTCTCGGAACATATTCCCGCCGTGGTTGGGCGGTTCACGGAGCCGCGAGACGGTCCGCTTGATGGCGTCTCGACGGGGGCACGTTGCTCGCGCGAATCGCGGAGTGTAGCACCGAACTGGTATGGCACAAAATGCAAAAAGGGCGATTGTGGACAACGGCCACGCCCTCGCGTATGATGACCCATCCGTGATGAGCCAGATGCGCCAATAAGTTAAGAAAATTATGAGTGGATTTATCAAAACTGTGACTCCGCCCGCCGGGGTTGAAGGTGGTGAAATTATCATCGCATGCGAGGGATTCGATGCTTCGGATTATCGCCACTGCCGCGTGTCATTCGGCGAAGAGCCGGGACAGTTTATTAGCGCGTCACCCAGCCGCGTCCTGGTCGCGGTGCCAGAGGGGAAAGGTGGCAGTCATGAATTAACACTGGAAGGTGGCTTTTTCCTGGGACACACGGATTTCATTTGGGGGACACGCCTTGCCAGCGAATTGCACCCCGTTGCCAATCCTGCGATTGATCCTGAAAGTGGGAATATTTATGTGACTTTGTCTGGCACACGTGGTCAAAAGGTTCCCGTTTCGATCTACGAAATTACACCTGAGGGAGTTGTTTCACCTTTCCTCTCGGATGTAATCAACCCCACTGGGCTGGCCTTTGACCGTGACGGTGCCTTGCATGTGACGAGCCGGTACGAAGGGATTTTATATCGCGTGACGCCTTTCAAAGAGGCCGAAATCGTGGCCGAAGATTTAGGCGTTGCAACCGGGCTGGCTTTTGATAGTCGTGGCCTTGCCTATGTTGGAGATCGCAGCGGTGTCATTCATCGGGTCAATGAAATTGGCGAAGCGCGCCCGTTTGCTTCACTGGAAGCCAGTGTTTCAGCGTATCACTTGGCGTATTCACCGGATGGCGATTTATATGCGACGGGTCCCACCGTTTCTACGTTTGATAGTGTCTACCGCATCAATGCACTCGGCGAAGTCAGTAAGTTTTATACCGGTTTGGGAAGGCCGCAGGGCCTGGCCTTTGATGTGGATGGCAATTGTTATGTGGCGGCTTCCTTGCGCGGCCATCGCGGCATTATCCGAATTGCGCCGGATGGACGTAACGCCGAGATTGTGGCGTCGGGAGCGAACCTGGTGGGACTCGCGTTTGACCGCGAGGGCAATATGATTATTGTCAGCACGCAACGGGTCTATCGCCTTCCCCTCGGAATCAATGGACACTTGATGGCTTAATTATGGTAACTGACGCATCTGACATTTCTGTGTCTCCCGAAATCGCAGCGAAAGAACAAACCTTGCGTCGCCTTTTGCGCGAAATGCAATCTGTCATCATTGCGTTTTCCGGCGGAGTGGATAGCGCCTTTCTGGCATATGTTGCCGCGCGGGAATTAGGCCCCCAGGCGTTGGCGGTCACGGGCGAGAGTCCAAGCTATCCTGATTTTCAGCGGCAGGACGCGCTGGCGGTCGTCGAGCGATTTGCCATTCCATTTGAAACGATTATTACCGAAGAGATTCACGACCCCAATTATCAAGCCAATCCCACCAATCGTTGTTATTTTTGCAAACACGAACTCTTTGACAAGTTGACCGCCCTCGCCAAAGCGCGCGGCTTCGCGTATGTCTGTGACGGCAACAACGCCGATGACGTTGGTGATTATCGTCCTGGTCGTCAGGCGGCAGCAGAATTGCAAATTCGTAGCCCGTTGATCGAAGCGAATCTGACCAAAGCGGAGATTCGCGTTTTAGCGCGGGCCGCAGGCTTGCCCATTTGGGATCGTCCGGCTTCGGCGTGTTTATCTTCGCGGATACCGTATGGATTGCCGGTCACGATTCAGAAACTTTCTGACATCGAACGCGGCGAAGCGGCTTTACGAAAACTGGGCTTCCATCAAATGCGAGTGCGACATCACAACGATATTGCCCGCATTGAAATTGCACCAGAGGAACTCCCCCGTGCGTTGAGCATTGACATGACGCAAAAGATTGTTGAAGCTTTCAAGCGGATCGGATTCAAGTATATTGCACTTGATTTGGAAGGCTATCGGCAAGGGGCGCTCAACGAAGTGCTGGGTGTCCGACAAGGCTGAGACGCCGGTTGAAAATGGATCATCCAAAATAGATAAAATGGGATTGATGAATGGTCGGCCTTTGCGGCGGCTACCTCACCAGAGCATTCCTCACTAGCGGTTGTCATCACTTTATCATCAATAATCCATAACCTTTTGTTACTTCCCATCGAGTAACTGCGGGCCGCTGTCGTGCCTTTCGGCGCGTTATGGGCGAGCAGGACCGCAAACACTACACGATTATCTGGGAGAGACGATGGCAAAAGTTTATGAAGCGATGTTGTTGGCGCAGGAACAAGCCCCCGAAGCTACAAAACAATTTTTGAATGACTACAATTTTTCTGAAGTCGTTCCTGACTCGCAGGTTTCGGTGAGCGATGGCGACCCGCTGGACCTGGCAGCACTTGGATTGGAGACCGTGTCCGCACAAGTTCCTGATGTTGTGGAAACCGATGTGGCGATTGCCGAAGCGATTGCGGATTCGGTGACTTCCCTGGCAAGCAGTCTTCATCCCGAAACACCTTCGGCTCCGGTCATCCCGCTCCCCGTACCTCAGCCGAATGAGGTCTCTGACGACGGGCTGGTTCCTGAAGCTTATCGCGCGGAGTTTCGACAATTGGGCGAAATCGTAACTCGTGCCGCTACTCAGCGAATGCTCAAAGCCATCCTGGTTTGTGGGGTTGAGCCAAACGATCACGCCGATTTTGTGGTCGAAAATCTTTCACTTGCTTTAGCCGAAAATCCAGAAGCACGCGTCGCTCGATTTTCTCTGAGTTCGCACTCGCTTTCTTCGCCCGCTGAAATCGCTGATTTTCGAATAAAAATTCGTCGAACCTCCATCTCAAATCTTAGTGACGTGGTTCCGGTTAACGGGGCATTGCCAATTGCTCAATTACTTCGTGATTGTGATATTGACCAAATGATAGAGATGCTCAGGAATCGCTTCGACTTTATTTTATTGGAAACCGATGCGGTCAATTTTGATGATGAGGTGGCTGACTTCGCTGGAAAAACAGATGGGGTCATTTTAGTAGCGCAGAAAGAGCATATGCGCGGGCCTGCGATGAGCTTTGCCCGCGAGAAATTGCAGAACGCTGGGGCCAAAATCCTTGGAGCTGTTCTCAATCGCAACCGGGAGCCGGAACAACTTCTGCGCGTCGCCTAAAATCTCATCACCAATGTTCATCGTTATTTCAGGGGGCCAGTAGCTTGCTGCTGCTGCCCCCTGAATTCTTTGGGTGACAAAAAAATCGCGTCTCCCAGGTTGCAGTATTATCGTGTTGCGAGGATTGCGTTATACTCCGATTTCTCAAACATACTCTTCTTTCAGGTCCGGGAACAATAACACGCGCGAAGGGCTAAGTTGGGATCTGAACACGAGGCAAGCAAGATCGAGAGAAGCGATGGAATCCTTCTCTGAGAAACGATAGCAACGACATTCCTCAAACGGAAAAAACATGGCACAAGCGAAAAGAAATGTTTATGACGCAATTGTCGTCGGCTCCGGCGCGACGGGGGGCTGGGCCGCTAAAGAACTCACGGAAAAAGGCCTGCGCGTGATTGTCCTGGAAGCCGGGCGTAAAACCGATCCGGTCAAAGACTATCGCATGCTGCAATGGCCCTATGAAGTGAAGTATCGTGGCGTCAAGGATCAAACTCAGGTCTTCAAGGCTCGTCAGCCCATTCAATCCAAATGCTACGCTTGCACCGAATACGCCAATCACTTTTTTGTGGATGACGTAGACAACCCGTACACAACGCCCAACGGCAAGGCGTTTGATTGGATTCGCGGGCGTCAGGTGGGCGGACGTTCAATTATGTGGGGACGGCAATCGTATCGCTTTTCAGATTACGAACTGAAAGCCGCCAGCCGCGACGGTTATGGCGAAGATTGGCCGTTCGGCTACAACGAATTGGCCCCCTGGTACGAATATGTAGAGAAATTTATTGGCATCAGTGGCTCGGTGGAAAACCTGCCACAATTGCCCGATTCAGTTTATCAGCCGCCGATGGCTCTGACCTGTGGCGAAGCTTTACTCAAAAAAGCTGTTCACGCCAATTGGAAAGACAGGCGCGTCACGATTGGGCGCGTGGCGATGTTGACGAAATCGCTGAACGGGCGCGCGGCATGTCATTACTGCGGGCATTGTGAACGCGGGTGCGAAACGCATTCTTATTACTCCAGTCCCGGCTCGACCTTGCCCGCCGCCGCGAAAACAGGCCGTTTGACCTTGCGCGCCAATGCCGTCGTTTCGCACCTCATCATTGATACAAACACGAGCCGGGCGAAAGGTGTCGCGTTCATAGATCAAACGACCAAAAAGGCGCAGGAAGTGTTTGCGAAAGTGATTGTGCTGTGTGCCTCGACGATTGAATCCACACGCATTTTACTCAACTCTGCCTCGCGGCAACACCCTGAAGGTTTCGGGAATTCTTCGGGCGCGCTGGGGCATTACCTGATGGATCACACCTATTCGGTCAGCGTCGGCGGCATTGTTCCTGCGACTTCAAAAACGCAAACACCGCTGGATGAAGGTCGCAATAACGGCGCGTATATTCCAAAATTCCGCAATGTACAGGAACGCCACCCTGACTTTTTACGTGGCTACGGCATTCAAGCGACGGTGCAAAAGGTGATGCGACCTTCGCATTTGCAAAACATCTCCGGCTTTGGCCCGGAACTGAAACGATTGATCCGCGAAACGCCCGATGCGCCGCCGTTCTGGATTGGTGCATTCGGCGAAATGCTGCCGCGTTTTGAAAACAAAGTGACCATCAACAAAAACAAGAAAGACGCCTGGGGCATTCCCGTTGCGCACATTGATTGCCAATACTCCGACAACGAACGGGCGATGGCGAAAGACCAACTGGAAACAATGGTGGAGATGGTGACAGCCGCAGGTTTTGAGATTCACTATAAAAACGGAGAGTTGGCGAATCCTGGCCTTTGCATTCACGAAGTTGGTACGGCGCGGATGGGCAACGATCCGAAAAAATCCGTGCTGAATTCATTCAATCAAATCCACGATGCGCAGAATGTGCTGGTGACAGATGGAGCCTGCTTCGTATCGCAGGGCTACCAAAACCCGACGCTAACGATGATGGCAATTACCGCGCGAGCCTGCGATCACATAGTCAGTGAAGCGAAGAAAGGGAATCTGTAGAAATCAAAAGCCACCCTTTGGCTGACAGTTATGACTGTTTGATATTTACCATTTGATTGATTGTGGAAACACCTCTAACCAACCATGCCTATAAACAAGGCGTTCGTCGCGTTCTGCTCGTGACGCTGGCGCTGAACCTTGCTGTTGTTATTGGCAAATTTATCGCGGGCTTTCTGGCCGGGAGTCTGAGTGTGATCAGCGATGCGGTGCATTCGTCGGTTGATTCACTGAACAATATTGTGGGCCTCGTGATTATGAAATACGCGACGGCGGAACCCGACGACGAACATCCGTATGGTCACGCGAAATTTGAAACGCTTGCGGCGTTTGCGATTGCTGGGTTTCTCTTTGTGACTTGTTATCAAATTGGCGTCAGCGCGATTTCGCGGCTTCTCAATCCATCGCCTGAGCCGCCCGAAGTGAGCTTCCTTACGATTGGGGTGATGGTGGTTACGATTGTCATCAACATCTTCGTGACGGTGTATGAGCAACGCGAAGGGAAGCGGTTGAAAAGTGAATTTCTGATTGCTGATGCTGTGCATACGCGCAGCGATGTGCTGGTGAGCTTTTCGGTGCTGATTGGCTTAGGCCTGGTCAAGATCGGCTATGTATGGCTGGACCCCATTATCGCGTTGGGAATCGCCGTGGTCATTGCGTGGAACGGCTACAAAATTTTTAAGACCACCGTGCCGGTGCTGGTGGATGCTGCGCCGGTTCCGGCTGAGCAAATTGCTGAACTGGTGACCAGTGTACCCGGCGTTCACTCGGCGCATGACATTCGCTCTCGCATTCAAGGCGGCACCATGTATGTGGAGATGCACTTGCACATGCATCCCAATATCGAGCGCGATCACATCAAAGCTCACGATTTGACCGAAGAAATTGAGCGTAAATTAGAAGAGCAATTCGGGCGTGTTATTGCCACCATTCACGTCGAGCCATTTTCAATGCTCGAAAACCATCTGGTCAACGCATCTTAAAACCATGAACGAATATCTTTTTACCAAAATCCGCCAGCAATTCGCCCGCGAAGCTCTCGCGGACATCGAGCAAACCGTTCACCAGCAAGTCACCGCCAAACTGCAAATTGTCCCCGGCGCAAACATCGCCATCACGGTTGGTAGTCGCGGCATCAACAATATTGCCCGCATCGCCAAAGCCACCGCCGATGCTGTTAAAGCCTGTGGCGGTGCGCCATTCATCATTCCCGCGATGGGCAGTCACGGCGGTGCGACCGCCGAAGGCCAGCGCGAAATTCTCGCTTCGTACGGCGTGACGGAAGAAGCGATGGAATGCCCGATCCGTTCTTCGATGGAGGTGGTCGAAATTGATAGCAGTGGTTTGGAAATGAAAATTTTCATGGACAAACACGGCTATGAATCTGACGGTGTGATTCTGCTCAACCGCATCAAGCCGCACACGGCGTTTCATGGTGATTACGAAAGTGGACTGGTCAAGATGAGTGTGATCGGTTTGGGCAAAGAACGGCTGGCGAATGAAATTCATCGCTTTGGCGTGCATGGCCTGACGACGATTATGCCAGCGGCGGCACGGCGTATTTTCTCCACCGGCAAAATTGTGCTGGGAGTTGGCCTTGTCGAAAACGCTTACGACGAAACCGCGATTATTGAAGCCCTGACGCCTGCTGAAATCCTGACGCGTGAACCGGAATTATTAGCCATTGCGAAAAAGCTGATGCCGAGTTTTCCGCTCAGGGAAATTGATGTTTTGATCATAGACAAGCTCGGCAAAAACATCAGCGGTTCCGGCATGGACCCCAACATCATCGGTCGGATGAAAGTGCCAGGAACGCCGGAGCCGGAATATCCCAAAACCAAAGTCATCGTCGTCACCGACATCACCGATGCTTCGCACGGCAATGCCTGCGGCATTGGTTTGGCAGATGTGACGACACGACGGTTGCTGAACAAAGTGGATTGGGATGTGACGTACACGAACGCCGTCACCAGCGGGTTTTATGAGCATACAATGTTGCCTGTGGTTGCCGCTACGGATTTGCAAGCCTTTGAATGGGGCATTCGCGCGAGCCACGATCCGTACAAACCGAAAAAGATCGTGCGCATCACTGACACCCTGCACGTCAGCGAAATGTATGTGTCTGACGCCGCGCTCAACGAAGTCAAAGATCACGTCGAAATTATCAGCGAGCCACAGAGCCTGTTTGATGGACAGGGCGCGCTCATCGCGTTTTGATGATGCCGCCGCAATTGCTCATCATTGCTGATGACTTGACCGGTGCAAACGACACGGGCGTTCAATTTGCAAAGCAGGGAATGGAAGTGCTTGTCAGCCTTTGGCCGGACCAGGAGTTACAATCCTTTGCGTCGGATTGTCAGGTACTTGTCGTCAACACAGAATCACGTCACCTCAAAGCCGAAGATGCCTTTCAGCGCGTTTACAACGTTGCTGCCAAAGGCGTCGAACTTGGCCTTCCACAATTTTACAAGAAAACGGATTCGACTCTTCGGGGCAACCTCGGCAGCGAATTGACAGCGTTGTTTGCAGCCACCGGTGAACACCAATTATTCTTTGCGCCTGCTTATCCCAAATTGCATCGCACCACGCGTGGCGGCGTTCAATTTGTCAACGGCCTCCCGCTTCATCAAACGCCATTTGTTGCTGATCCACTCAATCCTGTTCACGAAGCTTCCATTGCTGCGATCATCGCGCAACAGACGAACACGGCAGTCGTCGCATTTGGCGCGATTGCATCCGAAACGAGCGCACAGGCGATAGTCATCGTAGACGCTGAAACCGATGAAGATTTACGCCGCGCCGCGCACTTACTGAAAGACAAAAAATTGCTGGCGGGGTCGGCGGGCCTGGCGGAATTTCTGCCCGCTATGATGCCGCTTCCGTCCAAAACTGTAACGACGCCAGCCTTGTCTTTGCCGATGCTGGTTGTGAACGGTAGCCTCCACGAAACCTCGCAGCAACAAATCGCACACGCGGCGCATCACGGCTGGGCGGTCGTTGAAATCACGTCGGAAATTTCTGCTGTACAAGTGGTAGAGCTGCTGAAATTGAAACAGCAAGTTGTGATAACAACGTCGGCCAAACTTTCTGATGAACTCATCACCAACCGAATGGCGGCGATGGTCGCACAAATACTCAGCCAAATTACGATTCCCGTCATTGCCGTGTTTGGCGGCGATACCCTGGCGGCAATTGCGCAGGCGTGCGATTGGAAGGCGTTTCGACCCTGCGCCGAGTTCTTGCCCGGCGTGCCGTTGGCGCGGGTTTGTGGTCGTGATGATTTGTTACTATTGACCAAAGCGGGTGGCTTTGGCTGTGTCGAGTTGATTTCTCTTTTACACGGATAACCAAACGATGTGCATTGCAATCACAATGGGCGACAGCAGCGGCGTCGGCCCCGAAATCGTTCTGAAGGCTTTTGCCAATCACGAATTACCCGACGACTTCATCGTCATTGGCGATGCGAGCATTCTTGCACTGTGTAATCAGGAGCTTAGCTATCAAGTGACGCTGCACCGCATCACGGATGTCGTCGAAAGGCAAGCGGGTGTGCTGAATGTCTATGATCTTGCGTTGCTTACGCCAGAGGACTTGCGCGTCGGACAAGTATCGCAAAAATCCGGCTACGCCGCGCTGCGCTATGTCGAACGGGCCACGCAACTCGCGCTGACCAAACAGATCACGGCTATCGTGACGTTGCCGATCAACAAAGAAGCGACGCGCTTGACCGCGCCTAATTTTTCCGGGCATACCGAATACATTGCCGAATTATGCGGTGAAGAGAACTACACGATGATGCTGGCGTCAGAGAAGTTGATTGTGACGCATGTCTCCACGCATATTTCGCTGCGCCAGGCGCTTGAACAAGTGACGACCGAAAAGGTGCTGAATATCATTCGCCTGACCCACGACGCCGTCGCCCGCTTGCGCCCGCGCAATAAAATCGCCGTGGCTGGATTGAACCCCCACGCCGGAGAAAACGGCTCTTTCGGCACCGAAGACATCACCCAAATCAAACCTGCCATTGAGGCCGCGCGCGCCGAAGGCATAGACGCTAATGGCCCCTTCCCGCCTGACACCATTTTCTTCCAAACCGTCAAAGGCAAAGCCTACGACGCTGTCGTGTGTATGTATCACGATCAAGGCCACATTCCGATGAAGTTGCTGGATTTTGAAGGCGGCATCAATGTGACGCTAGGCTTGCCCATTATTCGCACCTCCGTAGATCACGGCACGGCTTTCGATATTGCGTGGCAGGGGAAGGCCTTTACGCAAAGTTTGAAGGAAGCGTGTGAGTTGGCGGTGAAGCTGACCTCTGAAAAATAAATCTTTCCTCGATGATTTATTTGAGTTTGACGGTGACTTCAAACAGGACCGGTTGATTGTCGGTCTGAGTGGCGGGAACGGTCACTTTCGCACGCGGTTGGTCGGCCAGCATCTGAGGTTGCTGCACGCCGACTTCCTGTTTGAATTTTTCCCATTCCTGTTGTTCAGTGATCGTCAGACTGCGCCCGGCAGACTGCGTCAAAAATGCAGGGGAAGTTAACGGCGTGGAGGAGAAAATAACACTGAAAGTAGTGGTGTGGGCGGTTGATAAATTGATCCAGTATTCGTTTTCTTCGGGGAAAATATATTCCTGTCCCGCTGCGATGACATTCGTTTTGACCCCGGAATCCTTGAGCGGTTGAGCAGTCAAAAATGTTTCCGGCAAATTAGTTTTGCCCGGCGCTACGATGTAAAGAAATCCGCCTCTCGGTGCCGCAAAATGAAATTTGAAATCCTGTTTGGCGGCGAGCGCCTCAACTCCATTGGTGAACGTCGAGTCTCCTTTTGTGCCAGCGATTTCCAGGGAATATTGCATGACTTCGACCGGCGGAGCGACTAAGGTTGGGGTCGGAGACGGTGACGGAGTAGGCCAGAAACGATAGGTGAAAAAAGCACCCAGCAAGATTACAACGCCCAACAGAATCGGCACGAATGGGCGTTTGCGTGGCGGTGGAGCCGGAATCGAAAGGTCAACTTGTGTGGTGGCAAATGAGGACGTCTTCGCACTGGGCGCTTGCTGAACCTGCCGCAAGTCTTTGGCGAAATCCTCGGCACTTTGATAGCGCAACTCAGCGGATTTATGCAACGACTTGTTGAGAATGCGTTTCAAGGCTGGATTCGTTTGCGGCGGGATTGTTGGATTGCGTTCGAGAATCGCTACCATCACATCAGCGGAGGTCGGCCCGCCGAAAGGCTGTTTGCCAAAGAGCATTTCAAACAACACGACGCCAAGGCTGAAAAGATCGCTGCGCCCGTCTAGTTTTAATCCGCGTGCCTGTTCGGGTGAAAGATAGGCGGGCGTGCCGATGACCTGTCCGGTTTTGGTTTCGTAGCCGCCCGCCGGACGGGTTGCGAGGTCGCTGCTGTTTGGTGACACTTCGGTTAACTTGGCAATACCGAAGTCGAGGATTTTTACGAAG
>JAEUQN010000012.1 GCA_016789725.1 Blastocatellia bacterium
GTTGTTAGACTTTTCCAGACTCAGCAAAACTTCCCCGGATTTTTCCAGACTTACTTAGACGGGTTTTCATGACCCTGTACAGAGAGCCTGCACGCTGAGCGAACAGTCACGAAATCGGTGCTTGGAATTTATTAGATTAACTCAAAGATGATCATTATGGGACTACCGGAATTAGCCTTGAAAATTATGTTTTGGATGTTGTTTGCCGGATTGATTGGGTGGATTGTGGGCTTTTTGCTGGGGCGTATTTTGGGCTCGGCGAACGCTACCGAATTGCTCAATGATTGTGAAGGAAGAATGCGCCTGCGCGATCAGGAGTTAAATGGATTGCGGAGCGATTTGACGGCTTCCACGGCGAAAATCGGGTTATTGGAAACCGAGATGATAACGCTGGCTGCCACGCTCAAGACCCGCGAAAACTGGGTGACTGAGTTGGAAGGAAAAAATGACGGCCTCCAAGCGGACCTCAACGCCCGGATTTCTGAACTGGATGAATTAAGAAGAGAATCTGACTCATTGCGCTCGCACACCACAGAGGTTCAAAAGGACGACAAATCCGTTCCTCATCCCGAACAAAATTCTTTGCACCTCGCCTTAGCCGCCAAGGAAAGAGAATTGACGCAGGCTTTGTTTCGGCTGAAAAATCTGGAATCCAAGATGGACGAGGTCAAAAAAAGCGAGGAACCTCCGACCTCTTTGGCAGAGGCCAAGACGTCGTCGAATGCCCGCGATGTCGAAATCGCGCATTTGCGGCTCAGGCTTAGTGAATTGGAACCACTGGTTGTTGAGGTCCAACAACGCGAAGCGAAGGTTCGTCAGCTCAATGCCCAATTGGCCTCGCTGGCGGCTGAGCAGGATCATCTGCGCTATCGTGTCGCAGAACTTGAACCGCTGGCCCTACAACTTCAGGAAGCGCAGGGACGTTTACAGGAATGGGATTCACAAACCAAACAGAAAGAGGCCGAGCTTTCCCGTCTCAAAGTTCGCGTCACCGAATTGGAAATGATGGCGCGAGAGGTAAAAGCCCCCGTCGTCAAAGTCTCGCAAGCTTCGGCGCTGCCGCCTTCTCCCAAAGAACGCGATGATCTGAAAAAGATTTTTGGGATCGGCCCCGCGCTGGAAAAGTTGCTGAATTCGCACGGCATTTACTGGTTTCGCCAGATTGCAGAGTGGTCGCCTCAAGATATTCATCGCTATGACGAGTTGTTGGAAGATTTTCGTGGCCGCATTGAGCGTGATAAATGGATCGTTGGCGCGAAAGAAGAACATCTGAAAAAGTACGGCGAACAACTTTGAATCCGAAGAGCTGCATAAAAATCTGCAAAAGCGGGAGTCCTCAATTGGCTCCCGCTTTTTTTTGCTTCACAATTGAGTTGATGGCGAACGATTGACACGCCGACTGAGCAAATAAATGGAAGGAATTGAACCCAGGTGGAACCAATTAGACAACCCTTCATTGAGTTGTGTCCCGAAGACCAGTTGTTAATCGGAAAAAAAATAATGTGGCAGCCGGACTCTGTGCCGGATGAATCGCGCCTGAGTTTGTTCATGCACGAACTGATTCACGTTCCACATGACGAAGAACGAAGCCGCAACCAACTGCTGACGCTGCGCAATTTTGTCCGACAGGTAAACACGATTCCGAACGCCTGGGATCAAATTGAAACAATCGTGGGCGTGAGCATCAGCTATTTGGAAATTCGCGTTTATGATTGTGATGAATTTCTGCGTACGCTGAAAACACACGGCTATGCGGTGAATTCGTGGATGGAAAAGGTCAGTCGTTGGGTGGGACACGGGCATCGCTTCGATAGCGCACGTGCTTTGACCGAGCATCGCCACGAACCGCAATTGCACTTTGTGAATGATCGCGCGGACGAAGAAGCCTACGGCCCCAATTATTTTTTTGTGCATTGGGACGCGCAATCCGTGTACGCCAAACGTGGCTGGATGCTGGGGCGCATCGCCGCAGGCCGCACCCACGCACACCATTCCGCGACGCCGCAGGAAGTCGAAGCCTATTTGAATGGCGTATAGGCTTGCACGAATAATTGATTCGGGCATAATTGGTTTGACCAAATACCTTCTGATTGTAGGGCAAATCATGAACAGCAAAGCGAAAAAAAGATTCGGTCTAATCCTGGTTGCCAGTGTTGTCTTGTGGATTGCGGGCGGGCACTGGGAACACTTTGTATCCGCACAGAGCAAAATAGATTTTGTCCGTGATATTCAACCGATTTTGCAGACCTCCTGTGCGCCTTGTCACTTTGGTGACAAGCCTAAAGCTGATCTGCGGCTCGACAGCAAATCGCTAACTCTCAAGCTTGTCGTGCCAGGCAATAGCAAAGACTCGCGGCTTGTGCATCGTGTCCTCGGCTTGAACGGCGAAAAGCGGATGCCATTGGGACGCGAGGCGTTGAGCGCCGCGCAAATCGAACTGTTGCAACGCTGGATTGATGAAGGTGCCAATTGGCCTGACACCGCCTCGGTCGAAGGTGGAATCAAGAAGCATTGGGCGTTCGTCGCGCCCGTTCGCGCTGCTGTTCCTGCGGTCCGAAACAAAACGTGGGTCCGCAATCCGATTGATAATTTCATCCTTGCCAAACTTGAGCAGGAAAACCTTACACCTTCACCGGAGGCCGATAAAATCACGCTGTTGCGGCGCTTGAGCCTGGATTTGATTGGGCTGCCACCAACACCAGAAGAAGTGGATGCGTTTCTGAAAGACACTTCACCCCAAGCTTACGAAACGCAAGTTGAGCGACTATTGGCCTCGCCGCATTACGGCGAACGTTGGGCGCGTCATTGGCTGGATGCGGCGCGTTATGCGGATTCCGATGGCTTTGAAAAAGACAAGATGCGAAACGTCTGGTTTTATCGGGATTTGGTCATCAACGCGCTGAATCGTGATTTACCTTACGATCAATTTATCATCGAACAAATCGCGGGCGATCTGCTGCCCAACGCGACCCAGAATAATCTGGTCGCTACAGGCTTCCTGCGCAATTCGATGATTAATGAAGAGGGCGGTGTTGATCCTGAACAGTTTCGGATGGAAGCGATGTTTGATCGAATGGACGCCATTGGCAAAGGGGTTTTGGGCATCACCATTCAGTGTGCACAGTGCCACAATCACAAATTCGATCCGCTCAAACAGGAAGAGTATTACAAGCTCTTTGCCTTCCTGAACAATTCCGACGAAGGCAGCATTGTTGTTTACACGTCCGAAGAGCAGATGCAGCGCGCGAACATCCTTTCCGGCACACGTGAAATCGAAGCCAAATTGCAAGAGATCAAACCCGACTGGCTGGCACAAATGAACGCGTGGGAAGAGCGTGTGAAGAACGACAAGGGCGAATGGAAAGTGATTCAGCCTGCGGTGGATGATATTTCGACGGGGGGGCAAAAATATTTTCCGCTCAAGGATGGATCGTTTTTGGCGCAAGGCTACGCGCCGACCAAACACCGCGTAAAGCTGACGACGAAAACCGATGTCCAAAATATCACCGCGTTCAGAATTGAAATGCTGAACGATCCGAATTTGCCAATGCTCGGCCCCGGTCGTTCGCCGAAAGGCACGTTTGGCTTGACCGATGTCTTAGTCGAAGCCGCGCCTGCCAGCGACGAAAAGAAAGTCAGCAAAATCAAAATCGTCAATGCGACAGCGGACGTGAATCCGCCCGAAAAAGAACTCGACGCGATGTTCTATGACAAAAGCAATCGCCGCCGCGTCGAAGGCCCGATTGCTTTTGCGATTGACGACAAAGATGAAACGGCGTGGGGCATTGATGTTGGTCCCGGCTTGCGCAACGTCCCGCGCAAGGCGGTCTTCAATTTTGAAAAACCAATTGCGAATGATGGCGGCACACTGCTGACGATTTACCTGCGGCAAAATCACGGCGGTTGGAACAGTGACGATAACATGAACAACAACCTCGGTCGTTTCCGGTTGTCTATCACCACCGCGCCGAATGCGGTTGCCGATCCGCTGCCCGCCAACGTGCGAGAGATTCTAAGCATCCCGCGCGATAAACGGACGAAAGCGCAAGTGGACACCGTCTTCAGTTATTGGCGCACGACGGTTAGCGAGTGGCGCGACTACAACCAACAAATTGCAGGACTTTGGAAACAATATCCGACCGGGACGTCGCAACTGGTGATGAATGAACGACACGACGCGCGGACAACCAGTATTCTCAAGCGCGGCGATTTTCTCCGACCGGATCGTCCCGTGAAGGCGGGCGTTCCCGCGTTCTTGAATCCATTGCCCGAAGGCGAGCCGGTCAATCGTTTGACGTTTGCCAAATGGTTGGTGGATCGCCAATCGCCCACCACGGCGCGAGCGGCTGTCAATCGCCTTTGGCAATCCTATTTCGGCACTGGCCTCGTGGCGACTTCGGAAGATCTAGGCAAGCAAAGCGAAGCGCCCTCGCATCCTGAGTTGTTGGATTGGTTGGCCGTCGAATTGATGGAGCCGAGTTCACAGTTCACAGTTCACAGTTCACAGCTTGCTGCCAAATCTACGGCGAACCGCGAACAACACGCTGCGAACTGGTCTCTCAAGAATGTTCATCGGTTAATTGTTAACTCGGCAACATATCGTCAATCGTCGAAAATTACACCACAATTGCAGGAAAAAGACCCCTTCAATCGGTTGCTGGCGCGTGGCCCAAGATTTCGGGTCGAGGGCGAAATCGTCCGTGATATTGCACTAGCGGCAAGCGGTTTATTAAATGCGAAAGTCGGTGGCGCATCCGTCTTCCCGCCTTCGCCGGAGTTTTTGTATTTGCCACCGACAAGTTACGGCCCCAAAAATTGGTATGAAGACAAAGGCGAGAACCGGTATCGTCGTGGCTTGTATACGTTCCGCTATCGCAGCGTGCCGTATCCGATGTTGCAAACCTTCGATGTGCCAAATGGCGATATTTCGTGTGTGCGCCGCGCGAAATCCAACACGCCGCTGCAAGCCTTGACGACGCTGAATGAAACCACATTTTTAGAAGCGGCGCGCGCGCTGGCTGTAAAAACGATCAAGGAAGGCGGCACCACCGATGCGCAAAAAGTCGAATTCGCATTTCGCCGCGTGACAGCACGTAAGCCAACCATCCAGGAAGCGACAGCCTTGCTCGCATTGATGAAGCGACAACAAGAACGTTTCATCGCGGGAGAATTGAATCCCTGGAATTTTGCCACGAATGATCCTGACAAACCGTTTGCCTTGCCGAAAGGCATGACGATGGAACAGCTCGCAGCGTGGACGGCTGTCACGCGTGTGGTGCTGAATTTGGATGAAGCGATTACGAAAGAGTAATTTCTATCAAGTTTTGAAACCTTAGAATCTGAGGCTGTATATGAAAATTTCTGAGAATGACAGTCACCCAAAAGTTTCCCGACGCTGGTTTCTCGAACAATGTGGCGTCGGTATGGGCGCATTGGCGTTGAATCAACTGCTGGCGCAAACGGGCTATGCGCAATCTAACCCTCTTGCGCCGAAAAAGCCGCATTTTGCGCCGAAAGCGAAGAACGTCATTTACCTGTTTATGGCGGGCGGACCGAGCCACATGGAGATGTTCGATTACAAACCGCAACTCGCCAAATTCGATGGCACCTTGCCGCCGCCGGATTTGCTCAAGGGGTATCGCGCGGCGTTTATCAATCCGAACTCCAAATTGCTGGGGCCGAAATTCAAGTTTGCGAAATACGGTCAGGCTGGCGCAGACATTTCTGAGTTATTGCCTTACACCGCGAAGATCGTGGATGACCTTTGCATCGTCAAATCTATGGTCACGGATGCGTTCAATCATGCGCCGGGGCAGTTGATGATGAACACGGGTTCGATGATTTTCGGACGTCCGAGTTTTGGTGCGTGGTCGGTCTATGGACTCGGCAGTGAATCGCAGGATTTGCCCGCGTTTGTTGCGTTCAGCACTGGCAGCAAAGGTCCGAGTGGTGGCAACAGTTGCTGGGGCAGCGGATTCCTGCCAACCGTTTATCAAGGCGTCCAATTCCGCAATGTTGGCGATCCGGTGTTGTATCTCTCAAACCCGCGCGGGGTGGATGAGACCTTGCAGCGCGATTCGCTCGACACCATCAACAAGCTCAACAAAATGCGCCTGGATGTGACGGGCGACCCTGAAATTGCGACGCGCATCAATTCGTTTGAGACCGCGTTCAAGATGCAGAAAGTTGCGCCGGATGTCACTGACATTTCCAAAGAACCGAAACACATTTTGGAAATGTACGGCGCGGAACCGGGCAAGCCTTCGTTTGCGAATACAGTCTTGATGGCGCGGCGTCTGGTCGAAAAGGGCGTGCGCTTTGTGCAAATCATGCACGAAGCTTGGGATCAACACGGCAGTCTGGTGCGCGACCTCACGAAGAATTGCAAAGATACCGAACAAGCTTGTGCCGCACTGGTCAAAGACCTCAAGCAACGTGGAATGCTGGAAGATACGCTCGTGATTTGGGGCGGAGAATTTGGGCGCACACCGATGGTGCAGGGCGGCGATGACGGGCGTGACCATCATCCGAATGCGTTCACGATGTGGTTGGCGGGCGGTGGCATCAAGACCGAGCAGGTCATCGGGGCGACGGATGATCTGGGCTTCAATGTGGTCGAAGATCGCGTTCATGTTCACGATTTACACGCGACGCTACTGCACTTGCTGGGCTTCGATCACGAGAAGCTGACGTATCGGTTCCAGGGCCGTGATTTCCGGCTCACAGATGTGCATGGCATCGTCCAAAAGAAGTTGTTGGCATAAAATCAAGGTCTGCGGAAAGGCTTGATTTATCACGATCCCTACACCTCGAAACGGCGTTCCATCGTTTGATCGGAACGGGCGTAAATCTACGCCAGGAAAGCAAAAGAATGATTGACAAAACGGCATGCTTCGCAGACAATCCGCGCGTCTTAATTCGTAGCAGTACTTGATAAATACAGAAACTGTAAAGATAACAGTCTCCGAGAGATGCCATGTTGAGTCGGAACCCGAAGTTGACCTGCCTCTTGACCGTCTTTTCCAGCCCCATTCCCCCTTCAGGTTGTTGACTCGTTCGCTCTTTTGATGTGCTAGATAAACCTTTATGAGTCGTTATCGCAGGGTTGTGTGGAACGAAGGAATGCTTCTCACACCCCACCATTTCCAGCAATCCGACAACTATCACGAAGACCTCTTAAATTCGCGGATTGCGTCGCTCACGCCGTATGAATGGGGAATCCTCGAGTTACAAATCAATCGGGATGCGATTGCCAATGGCTTCGTCGAAATCCTGAGTTGTAGTGGCATCCTGCCGGATGGCCTCGCCATCAGTCTTCCACAAATGGGGCCAGCACCTGACCCGCGTCCGGTCGAAGATCACTTTGCGGCTTCTGCCACCAGCTTGGATGTTTATCTGGCGATTCCTGCTACACGCGTCGGCGCGGCGAATTTCCAAGCCAATGGCGGAGCATCGAGCGCGACCATTCGGTATTTGCAATCTGCGGGGACGGTGGTTGATGAAACGTCCGGCGAGAACGAACAACAATTGGCTTTTGCGCGCGGGAACTTCAAAATTCTCTTTGCCGATGAACTGCGCGAGGGATATAGCGCCATCAAAGTTGCCCAGTTGGAGCGTACCGCTACAGGTCAATTAACGTTTTCTGATAAGTACGTACCACCTGCTTTACATGTTGGCGCTTCGCCCTGGCTCGGAAATGTTTTGCGCCAGATGGTCGAATTGCTGATTGCCAAGAGCCGTTCGTTGGGAGACAAGGTTAAGCAGAGCAACACGGGCCAGGCTTCATTTACCGCGCACGACACCACGGTTTTCTGGATGCTGAACACCATCAACACGGCGATTCCGATCATGACGCATTTGTTTCGCACCCGCATCGTCCATCCCGAACGCCTGTATCGGGAGATGATCGCCATTGCCGGAGGGCTGATGACCTTTGCTCCCAATCGGCATCCCAAAGATATTGTCAAATACGATCATCAGGATTTGTATGGAACCTTTCGCCAGTTAGAGGCGGACATTCGTGATCTCTTAAACCTTGGAGTGCCGGAACGCTGCGTGCCGATCAAGCTCGAAAAAGTTCGTGAGTCGCTGTATGTCGGGCGCGTCAATGACGATCAGTTGCTGAAAGCCGCAGAGTTTATTTTAGGTGTTGGTGCCACCACGCCGGAAGATCGGTTGATTTCGCGCGTGCCGATTGTTTTCAAAATTGCCGATGGCGATGGCATAGATGCCGTCATCAATAACGCTTTAATGGGTGTGACATTGAAGCATGCGTCACCACCGCCGGGACCGGTTCCAACACGCGTTGGGATGCACTATTTTCGTCTGGATCGCAACGCACAGGATTTGGCTTTGACCCGTTTTTGGGATCGCATCATTGGCTTGAAAACGATTGCTATCTACGTGCCACACGGCGTTCCCGATGAGTTCCCCGAAGCGAAACTGGAAATGTACGCGATCAAACCCTAGCCTCAGACGTTGTAGTTTTTATGTCGAGCGCAGCTACACATAAACAAATGAACGCGAGCCAACAGAGTGCAGAGAAAGATTTAGTCAGCCTGGCAACGCCGGTGCTGGATTTGGTGATGCGGATTCGTGCCGGGCAAATCGTGCCATCGGCTGAAATGCGGCAACTGGTGGATGGTAGGCTCAAGGATTTAGAAGCTCGTGGCGTGCAATTGGGTTTCAAGGACACGCAACTGCAAAACGTCAAATTTGCGCTCGCCGCGTTTGTGGATGAAACGGTGATGGCGGGTGGGTTTGCCGTTCGTAACGAATGGGAACGATACCCCCTTCAGCTTCAGTATTTTCAGGAGCAGTTTGCGGGCGTGAAATTTTTTGATCGCCTTGATGCCCTGCTTAAAAACGCTGAGTCCGAAGCCGATGTGATTGAAGTCTATTACTTGTGCTTGTTGTTAGGTTTCAAGGGCAAATATCATATCTATCTGGAAGATCAACTGCCGGGCGTTTTGCAAAATGTCGCCGGGCAATTGCAGCGTGTGGGACGCTTGAAAAATACGATCCTTTCGCCCCATTGGAAATTGAGCGATCAGCCCGCCCCGCCGCAGGAAACCAAAGTCCCCGAAATGCCCGCGTGGGTAAAGTTGGTGGCGCTTGGCTCCTTGGCACTGGTTGGCTTGAGTTATTTGCTATTTCAGTTTTTACTTACGAACCAGGCGAACGGAACAAACGAGATACTCTTAAAGTAACGAGAAAATCACGATAGCTTGGTGAGATGTGCGTTCCCCAGTTCGTGAGATTTCATCACCCCCCTCCCCTTTGATTGCCCCAGCATTCGCTGTTAGCGAGTGTGTTGATTTGGATGCAGCGTTTTATCTTGAACTCGCTGTCTGTGCCTCACCCAGCACGCCCCAAACTGGATAGGAAAGTACGATGCCTGCACTTAGTCTGAAAAAGCTGATTATTTTTTGCGTGCTCATCACCTTGACCGGCATAGCCCTTTTGATGGTTTTGCTCTTTAGTGATGAGATCGGCATTACTCAAATCCTTTTGATCGCCTTGATTTTGCTGTGCTGGCCGATTGGATTTCTCCTCAATTACCTCCTCAAAAATCGTCAGGCGAAAGCGGATGGTGTGCCTGCGGAGGCCGCGCCCAAAACAAGTAAAGAGCTAACGCCCAGCCGTGATTATGAAGAGCTGTCGCGCAGTGCGGAAGAAGCCGCTCAGTTTTTGCGCAGCAGCAATTTGGGCAATCGGGAAGTGAGCGACGCGCTTTATGGCTTGCCGTGGTATGTGCTGGCCGGGCCACCGAGTAGTGGCAAGACCTCGCTCGCGCTGTCTGCCGGATTAAGCTTCAATGCCTTGTCGAGTCAGCGTCGTTCCGATCAAAACCTGGTGCGTGCGACGCGCGATTGCGAATGGCGTGTGTCTGACAATGGCGTGCTGATTGATACGGCTGGGCGGTATTTCACCGAAGGCCCCGACCGTGACGAATGGTTGGGCTTGATCGAAACACTCAAAAAAACGCGCAAGAATCGCGCGCTTGATGGATTTGTTCTTACGGTCAACGCCGCCAATGTTTTCAATGCCAAAGAAGCTGAAATCGAACAGCAGGCACAGGTGCTGCGCGCGCGGATAGACGAAGTCATCAAAAGCACCGGCGTTCGCTTTCCGGTTTATTTGGTTTTCACCCACGCTGATGCCATTCCGGGCTTTTCCGAATTTTTTGCTGCGCTGCCGCCGAATGAACGCGCGCAAGTTTGGGGCGCGACAATTCCGCTGGAGCAGGCACAGAACGCGCACGCTTTGTTTGATGTGGAATTCGATTACTTGCTGGATTCGCTGATGAAGCGCCGCTTGTTGCAACTGGGCAGCGCGACGACGCCAGCGCAACAATACGGCACCTTCAGCTTCCCGCTGCGATTTGCCGACACCCGGCGCAAATTGGGATTGTTCACGCTGGCGCTGTTTCGCCCGAATCCGTTCAGTGAATTGCCGCTGCTGCGCGGCTTCTATTTCACCAGCAATCCACAAGGCCAGGATGGCCGCATCAACAACACGGGCATTTACAGCGAAGATTTATTCAAGCAGGTCATCTTCCGCGATAAGGACATTGCCGCTTCGTTTCAATCACAGAAAGCCGCGCCGAACCAACTGGCAAAAGTGAAGCTGGCCATCGGGACGCTCGCCGCCGCCTGCTTATTGTGGGTTGGCGGTTCGGTTGCGTCGTTTTTCAATAATTACTCGCTGCTGTCTGAAGCACAGGATCACGCCAAACGCGTGCTGGATCATTACGAAGCCGGGCGCGGCAAGGACAAGGTCGAGACCACCGCCGTTGAATTGGAAAACCTCGACAAGCTGCGCGTGACGCTGCAAAAGATTGACGACAACGACCGCAGCTTTTTCGGGTCACTCGCCTATCGCTTTGGCCTCTATTCCGGCGGCAAAGTTCGCACCCGAACGCGGCAGGTATACTTTGATTTTGTCTCGCAGCGGTTCCTGAACCCGGCGATCACGGCGCTCGAAAATGACCTGGCGAATGTCACTCCGGCAGGCGAAGGCGACAAGCTTGAAGCGATGCAGGACGATTATTATTACAAGTTGCAAGCCTACCTAATGCCTGAAAAACAGGATCGCGTTGATCCCAAGTTTTTGGAAGAAAAGCTCAGTCAATATTGGAAAGAAAAACCATCGGATCGGGGCCGCATGGAATCGCTCGCGTTTTACTCCGAACAGGCGGCGTTGAGTGATGACGATGATGAAACGGTGCCGCGCCCTTTGGCCAAGCTTGAAGCCGTACAAAGCGCGCGCGGCAAGCTCAAGAGCTATTCGCCCACCAAACGCGTTTACAACGAAGTGATGCGCAAGATCAATAAACTGGGGCTGGCGGTTGACCTTGCCAAAGTGTTGGAAGGGCAGGAGGGGACGGAATTGTTGGAGGAATCCGAACCGCACCCCGTGCCATATGCCTTCACCAAACAGGCGTATTACAAGCATGTCACCGGCGATGCGATGGCCTCGGTCAAAGAGGATTTGAGCGGCAAAGACGATTGGGTGATGGGCGAGAAATCCGCTGCGCAAGGCATCAACGTCGAGCAGTTGCGCGACCGCTATTCAACCGAGTACGCCGCACATTGGCAGAAGTTTCTGAACGGCATTCGCGTGCGCTCTTTCAAAGACAAGAATGCCGCGATTGATGCGCTCGGTACACTGGCGCAGGAAAACTCGCCGCTGAAAAAAGTTGTCGCTTACGTCGCCAGTGAAACCAAGCTTTCCGAACCGCCGCAAGATGGCGGCGCATTGGCCTGGCTCAAAGGTTTGTTAGCGAGCAAGGCCGGGATTACCGATCCCAAGGTCGAAACATCGTTCGCGCCGCTGCACAAATTCGTGGCGGGTGATCAACCGCCGGTTTCACGTTACCTGAGCAAGCTCGCCGAAGTGCGCGAACAATTGCGTTCTGCGCCCGGCACGAGCTGGGACGAGTTAGCGAAAGTGCCGAATGAAAATAAGGCGTGGAATAAACCCGCAAATGAGGTGAATGACCTTATCAAGCAAATGGATTTATCGCCGGGCAGCAAAGCCGCGAGCGAATTCCTGGCCCGCCCGCTCGCCAATATTGGCGCGGGTCAGAAGGCGGGCGAGGCGAAAAACCTCGAAGAAGCGTGGCGCAATTTAGTGCAAAGCGCCCGCAAGCTCGAAAGCCGCTATCCTTTCAGCAACAGTACGACAGATGTGCAATTGAATGAGTTCGTCCAATTCTTCAATCCCGCCGATGGCGAGGTCTCGAAACTCGTCAAAAACTTCCTGAGCGATAAAGTTGAAGGCGAGCCGGGACAATTGAAATCGAAGAACGCGGCGGAGTTTTCTGATGCTGCCGTGGCGTATTTGAATCAAGCGATCAAGCTGCAACAGGCATTTTTCCCCGGCGGACAACAACCAAAGGTCAACTATTCACTGTCGGTAAAACCACCACCGACCAAGAAAGTCGAAGTGAAAGCCGACGGCGTCACTGTCACGGCTGACGGCTCGGTTTCCAACGGCAGTTTGTCGTGGCCGCAGACGAGCGGTGAAAATGGCATCAAGGTAATGGTGTCGAGCAAAGATGCTGCCGTCGCCGTTGGACAAACTGCGGTGCCGGGAGCGACTGAAGCTGCGAATCATCCCGGTTTGTGGGGCGTGTTTCGGATGACAGCGGGGAATAAATATCAATTCACATGGGGCGATGTCAGCGCGACATTGCAACCGCCTGCGAATAATCCATTCGCGCTAAATTTCACCGCGCTGCGTGCGCCGGATAGTTTTAAGTAGTGACGTGCAGAGTTCACGCTTCAGCGTGTAGATTCAGGCAGGCTGAAGCGTGAATTCTGAACCCAAATGAAAAATTATTTTTCACCGATGCCACTTTTGGACAAACAGCAACGCTTTTCCAAGTGAGAGCAAAAAGAGAACGATATGGCAACTGCAAAAGAACTTTTTCGATCTGGCGAACTCGCTGCGGCCATCACGCAGCTCATCAGCGAGGTCAAGGCACGACCGACCGATACCTCCGCCCGCATCTTTCTCTTTGAACTGCTCTGCTTCGCGGGTGAATTGGATCGTGCCGAGCGGCAATTGGATGTGATTGCGACACAGGGCGCGCAAACCGAACTCGGAGTGCTGGCCTATCGCAATTGCCTCAAAGCCGAACGCGAACGTCGCAAGCTCTGGGCTGAAGGTGGCGAGCCGCATTTTATGGCGGACCCGCCCGCGTATGTGGATTTGCATTTGGGTGCCATTCATCAGGCGCGTGAGGGGAAGTTCGCTGAAGCGCGGGCGCTGTTGGATCAAGCGGAAGAGCAACGCCCCGCGATGCCGGGCAATGCGGATGGCGCGGAATTTTATGACCTGCGTGATGCCGATGATTTTGTCGCGCCAGTGTTGGAAGTGGCGATCAAAGATCAATACGCGTGGATTCCGTTTGAGCAGGTACGGCGGCTGCAAATTGGCAAGCCCGAACAGTTGCGCGATTTGCTGTTCACGCCAGTGCGTATCGAATTGGTAGATGGCACGCAAGGTCAGTTCTTTATGCTCGCTTTGTACGCCAGCACGTATGAGGCCGCCAATGAGCAGGTCAAGCTGGGACGCGCCACCGAATGGTCGGCCTACAGCGATGATCTTGCAGGTGGCACGGGCGCACGCCTGTGGATGATTGGCGACGATGACAAACTAATCTTTGATGTTGAATCAGTCGAGTTGCACGCTGCGGCTGAGAGCGAAGAAAACGAAGTAGCAAACTAAGCGGGGGATTGATGTCTGACACCACTTCTGTGATTGACCTGGAAGCTTTATTAACGCCGATTGATGGCGATAACCCATCGGGCGATTCGCTGCGCTACGAGGGGACCTACGATCAAATTAAGGAAGCGCGCCGCGAGGATGAGGTCCTGGCGCAGGGCGATTGGTCACGCGATTTGAAAGTTGCCGATTGGCCGCTGGTCATCAAGCTGGCAACCAATGCGCTGACATCGAAAACCAAAGATTTGCAGATTGCTGTCTGGTTAACGGAAGGCATCGTCAAACACGACCGACATGACCGCTGGATTGCCTTGCGCGATGGCTTGAATTTGTTGCGCGGTTTGCACGAAAACTTTTGGGACACGATTTATCCCGAAATTGATCCTGAGGATGATGATGGCCCGCTGGCCTCTCGTGCCAATGTGCTGGCCGCATTTGATGCGCGGTTGGCAGGCGTTATCAAAGAGTTGCCACTGACGGCGGGACAGAAATATTCGTTCCTGCAATATCTTGAATCCAAGCAATTCGATATTCCTGAAAACATCGAAGCTTTGGAGTATGACCAGCAGGAAAAATTCAAGGCGCTCAAGCAGCAGGCCGAGGCGGAGCGGAAAGTCACCGGCGACGATTGGCGAAAGGCCAAGGCCGCCACGAACCGCGATTTTATCGAAGCGCGCTACGCCCTCATCAATGAATGCTGGGATGCTTTCAAATCGCTTGATGCTGAGATGGACGCCAAGTTCGCACGCGAAACGCCGGGCCTGGGCGAATTTAAAAAGTCATTGGATGAAATCCGCACGCTCGTAGATTTATTCGTCAAAGAGAAGCAAAAGGCCGAACCACGGGGCGATGAGGCGGGCGGCGATGAAAGCGGTGAGAGTGGCGAAGGCGAATCGTTGACGACCAGTACGGGCAACAGTGGCGGCGGGTTTGCCGTTTCTCAAGGGGCAATTCGTTCGCGGCAGGAAGCCCTTAATCGGCTTTCGGAAATCGCCAACTTTTTCCGGCAAACTGAGCCGCACAGCCCTGTTTCGTATGCTGTCGAACGCGCTGTCAAATGGGGCAATATGCCGCTGGAGGCCTGGTTGGCGGATGTGCTGAAAGATGGTACAGCGCTCGAATCCATGCGCGAAGTTTTAGGGTTCAATACCGGTAACAACAGTAGTGATAGCTATTGAGAAATAGTTTCTAAATCGTCGGTGCGCCTGCGCTTTTGCAGGCAGCCAAAGCGAGACGCGGACGCACCCATTTTCCTAGGAGAATCGTTATGGCAAAAAGAGAAAGTATCCAACAGAAAATCAGCCGGATTCGCCCTCCGCGAGTTCACATCAGTTATGAAGTTGAAACGGGCGGCGCAATCGAGATGAAAGAGCTTCCGTTTGTGATCGGTGTGCTGGGCGATTTTTCCGGCAAACCGGTTGACCCGCTGCCGCGTGTCCGCGACCGTAAGTTCGTCGAAATTGATCGGGACAATTTTGATGGCGTCCTGGCCGGAATGAAACCGCGCTTGCAAATGGGCGTCGAGAACAAACTCAACGACAATGGCGGCAAACTCGCCGTTGAATTGAACTTCCGCAGCATGGAAGATTTCGAGCCAGATCAGGTTGTGCAACAAGTTGAACCGTTGCGTCGTTTGGTTGAGGCCCGCCGCAATCTTTCCGATCTGTTAGCCAAAATGGATGGCAACGACAAACTCGGCGAATTGCTGGAAGACGTGCTGAACAATGCTGACGCGCAGAAACAGCTTGGCGATGCGTTGGGTGTCAAGAAGGAAGACTAACCTGAAACCGTGAACAGTTAACAGGGAATCGTTAACAGTCAAAAGGAGAATCCATGAGCGAGCAAGTAGAAAGACAAGCCCAAACCGTCACCCAGGAAGCCGAAGGCGATTTGCTTGGACAAATCCTGGACAAGGGAATGCGGGCCAAAAATGAAACCCAGACCGCACGCGCGAAAGACATCATTGCTGAATTTGTGGGGCAGGTGATGGAAGGCCAAATGGTGATGTCCAAAGATATGGAAACCACCATCAATGCACGCATCGCGGCGATTGATAAAGTGATTTCTGCGCAACTCAATGAAATCATGCACCACGAAGAATTTCAGAAACTCGAAGGTTCGTGGCGCGGACTCCATCACCTCGTCTTTGAGAGCGAAACCGGCACCGGACTCAAGATCAAGGTGATGAACGTCAACAAAAAAGAATTACTGAAAGACCTGGAAAAAGCGCCGGAGTTTGATCAATCCGCGCTCTTCAAGAAAGTGTATGAAGAGGAATTCGGCACCTTCGGCGGCGCGCCGTTTGGGGCCTTGATTGGCGATTATGAATTCGGCAACCACCCGCAGGACATGATGTTGCTCGAAAAGATTTCGCAAGTCGCAGCGGCGGCGCACGCGCCCTTTGTCTCGGCGGCGGGCGCGGGGCTGTTTGGTTGGGACGATTTCGCGCAGCTTTCCGAAGTGCGTGATCTGGCGAAAATCTTCGATCAGGTGGAATACGCGAAATGGCGTTCATTCCGCGAATCAGAAGACTCGCGCTATGTGGGTTTGACGTTGCCGCACACGCTGATGCGGTTGCCGTATGGCAGCGCCACGGTTCCCACTGAAAGTTTCAATTTTGAAGAAGATGTGGACGGCACGGATCACAAGAAATATTTGTGGGGCAATGCGGCGTATTCGTTTGGCACGCGCCTGACCGAAGCGTTTGCGATGTACAACTGGTGCGTAGCGATTCGCGGCGTCGAAGGCGGCGGCCTGGTGCAGGGCTTACCGACGCATACCTTTGCCACTGACGAAGGCGAAGTCGCGCTGAAATGCCCGACCGAAATCGCCATCACAGATCGGCGTGAAAAAGAATTTTCCGACCTCGGTTTCATTCCGCTCGTGCATTGCAAAGGCACCGATTATGCGGCGTTCTTCGGCGCACAATCGGCCAACAAAGCGGCAAAATATGATACCGAAGCGGCCAATGCCAACGCGCGGCTTTCGACCCAACTGCAATACATCTTTGCGGTGTCGCGGTTTGCGCATTATCTGAAATCCATGATGCGCGACAAGATCGGCAGTTTCATGTCGCGCACCGAATGCGAAACCTTCCTGAATCGGTGGATTCGCAATTACGTCACCGAAGACGACACGGCTTCGCAAGCCACCAAAGCCCAATTCCCCTTGCGGGAAGCGCGCGTAGATGTCGTCGAAGTGCCGGGTAAACCGGGCGTTTACAAAGCCGTCGCTTTCCTGCGACCGCATTTCCAACTGGACGAATTGTCCGTCTCGTTGCGCCTGGTTGCGGAACTCCCCAAATCTGCCAAGTAAGCGCCTGGCAGAGAACTTTTATTACTCGCAGTGGGCTTGCGATGATTTCAATTCGCTCACTGAACTTTGGTAGTCGCAAACAGAAAAACGCCGATGTCACAGCCAGTGTTGCAAGCTCTACCGTGTCCATCCGCGTTTGTCTGTCGTTCTTAACCTTTGAGGAGGTACTTACATTATGGCAGCAGTTGATTATTTTCTGAAGATTGAAGGGATCCCCGGCGAAAGTCAGGATCACAAACATAAAGACGAAATCCAGATCGAATCCTGGTCCTGGGGCGAAACCCAAGTGGGCAGTCATAGTAGTGGTGGTGGTGGCGGCGCAGGCAAAGTTCAGATGCAGGACTTTCATTTCGTGATGAAAGTGAACAAAGCCAGCCCGAAGCTGTTGCTCGCTTGCGCCAATGGTGAACATATCAAGAGCGCCTCGTTGGTCTGCCGCAAAGCCGGAAAAGAACAGCAGGAATTTCTGAAATATAAGTTTTCGGACATCCTGATTTCTTCTTACCAGACCGGTGGATCAGGCGGCAGCGATGTGATTCCGATGGATCAGCTCTCGCTCAACTTCACCAAGATCGAAGTGGAATACTATACCCAGAAACCCGATGGCGGCGTCGTGTTGGGGGCGAAGGCCGGATATGATCTGAAGCAGAATAAGGCCGTGTAATGTCTCTGGCAATCGCTATAAAAAGGCGTTGGTCGTTTGATTGTGCCGGATTGCTTCACTTTGCTGAAGCTCTGGCACAATCGAATGGCTACGCCTCTTTGCATTGCAGGTGTGCTTGAGAAAGTGATCCTGATGGGAATTGATTTCAAGAATCCTGAGCGTTAAGTCTGCGAGCATCTTTTGATGAGTAGATTCGATAACGAAATTCGCATTACTTCTTCGGTTCTTGATCGGCTCATTGACTACGAGCCGGAAGTGAAATCCGAAGCGCCTGCTTCGCGGCAAAAGAGCCTGCGCGATTTGAAAGCGGCGGTCAAACGCGATCTGGAATGGTTGCTCAATTCGCGGCAAGTGGTCGGCGGTGTGCCGGAGGAATTGAAAGAAACCAGTCATTCGCTGGCGGCGTTCGGGTTGCCGGATTTTACTGGTGTGAGTTTGAAAAATGTCGCCGAGCAAGCCTTTGTGCGCCGTACTATCGAACGCGCCATTAGTTTATTTGAGCCGCGCCTGGAAGACGTCATGGTGATTTTGATTCCCGGCAATAACGGTGAACAGGTGATGCGCTTTCGCATTGATGCCCGGCTGAAAATTGAACCTGCACCGGAACCCGTGACGTTCGACACGCTCCTGCAATTGGACAACGGGCAATATGTGGTGAAAGAACAGCGGTGATGACAACGGTGATGATGACACACCGGAGTTGAAACTATGACTGAGAACAACCCCTACGATCAGATTCCTTACACCAGTTATCCGTTCGCGCAAACGCATCCGAATCGGTTGGCGACGTTGGCGAGGCTGCACAGCTTGCAGCCCACGCCCATTACGAACTGCCGTGTCTTGGAGGTTGGTTGCGGCGATGGCGCAAATCTGATTCCGATGGCATTGATGCTGCCGAACAGCCAGTTTGTGGGATTCGACCTGGCCGCAAAACCTGTCCAGCAGGGACAACAAATCATCGCTGATCTTGAACTCACAAACATCAAGCTGCTTCAGGCTGACTTGATGGAGTTTGAGGACGAACCCTTCGATTACATCATCACGCACGGTTTGTATGCCTGGGTTCCGCAGGTTGTGCAGGAGGGCTTGATGGCCCTGTGCGAACGATTGCTGACGCCGAACGGTGTTGCCTACATTAGCTACAACGCTTATCCCGGCTGCCACCTGCGCGAGATGACGCGTGAGATGATGCTCTTTCATATTCGTGGCAACGACAACCCGCACGACCGCATGAATCAAGGCTTGTCGTTGCTGAAATTTATTCTCAGCCAGTATCCATCAGAGTCAAAAGCGCGCGAAGATTTGTATGGAGCTATCGTGTTTGAGCAATTCGATACGCTTGCGCGGCATCGGCATCGGGAACAGGTATATCACGACCACTTGGCCGAGTATTATCGGCCTGCCTATTTCTATCAATTTGCCGCACACGCGGCGCAGCACGGCATGCAATATCTGGCCGAGGCCACTTTCTCCGACATGCAGGATTATCAATTTCCTCCCTCGGTGCGCGAATTACTGGCCCAGTTTGACGATGAGCATATCGTTCACCGCGAGCAATATCTGGATTTCCTCAAAGGCCGCTCGTTTCGACAGACCTTGTTATGCCGCGATGATCTCAAAGTGCAACGCGCGATCAAGGCTGAACAAATCAAGGCGTTTTATTTCTCTTCCGAGATTGAAACGATGTCGGCGCAACCGGATTTGTCGCCTCACGTGGTCGAGGCCTTTGAAGGCCCCAAAGGCGCACGGTTGCAAATTGATTTCCCCTTAGCCAAAGCAGCGTTGGTGATTTTGAAAGAATCGTGGCCGCGTCAATTCGATTGGGAAGAGTTGCAATCCGCAGCGGTCGCGCGCGTGATGGAATTTCAGCGCGAATCTGTCACCGCAGACGAACTGCAAGCTTTGACCGAAATCATGTTTGCCGCTTACGGTTCCGGCGTGATTCATCTGCATTCGCACCGCCCTGAAATGCAACTCCAGGTCACAACGCATCCGGTGGCGAATCGTCTGGCACGTTGGCAGGCGCAACACGGTGCAGTTGTGACAAATGTGCTGCACGCCAGTGTGATTCTGGAAAATGAATTGAGCCAGCGACTGTTACAATTGATGGATGGCACGCGCGATCACGATGCGTTGAGAGCCGATTTGACGACAGCGATGGAAACTCGCCTGCCTCTCAAATTGAACGAAGAAACCACGATTGAGGATCGCGCTGCGTTGCAGAAAATGATTACCGAAACGCTCGACGCGAACCTGCAAAGCTGTGCCCGGCTGGCCTTGTTGGTCGGATAAAATTATGCGTGACGAATTATTAGGGTATTACGAACGCGAATTGATTTTCCTGCGACAAATGGGCGCGGAGTTCGCCGAGAAATATCCAAAGATCGCTGGACGATTGTCGCTTGAACCGGACAAATGCGAAGACCCGCACGTGGAGCGGATGATCGAAGCGTTTGCCTTTTTGACGAGCCGCGTTCATCTGAAGATTGACGACGAGTTTCCTGAAATTACGGAATCGCTGCTGAATGTCCTCTATCCGCATTACCTCGCGCCGATTCCTTCGATGTCTATCGCACAATTTGGCCTGGACCCACAGCAAGGAAAGCTGACGACGGGATACCAAATCGAACGGGGGACGACGCTTTATTCGCGTCCGGTGCAGGGCACGCCGTGTCGCTTTCGGAGCAGTTATCCCGTGACATTGTGGCCGATTGAAGTCGCTTCTGCCGCGCTCGAATCGCTTGATCCGGTGGGCGCGCGTGGCAAATGGTCAGACGCCGTTGTCCGCATCAATCTGCGCTGTTTGCACAATACCAAACTCAGCGAATTAAAAATCAAAACGGGCGAAACAGAAGTCGGTATTGCGTCGTTGCGCTTTTACCTGAACGGCGAACCACAGCTTGTTTATCCGCTCTATGAATTGATCTTTAACGAACAGGCGCACATCACGAAAGTCGAATTGCGCGACAGCAAATCCCGCAAGACGATTGAGTTGCCGCCGAGCGTCATTCAACCGGTTGGTTTTGCTGGCGATGAAGCTCTGCTTGAATATTCGCCGCGTTCGTTTCAGGGCTATCGGTTGCTGACGGAATACTTCGCCTTTCCTGACAAGTTTTTATTCTTTGATGTGAACGGATTGGACCAGGCGGCGCGGGCCGGATTTGGGGAGCAAGTTGAAATTTTGCTATACCTGAAAGATGTCACGCCGCCGCGCGCAAAAGTGGATGCAGGCACCTTCCAACTCGGCTGCACTCCGATCATCAATCTCTTCAAAAAAGTTGCCGAGCCGATCCAACTCACCCAACAACAGAACGAATACCACGTCATCCCCGACATTCATCGGCAATCTGTGACCGAAATTGCTTCGATTGATGCGGTGACAACGGTTGATCCGTACTTACAGCAATCGCGCGAATTCCAGCCCTTTTATTCGTATCGTCACGCGTATGAGCGCGAACAGCAGGGCGCGTTCTGGTATGCGTCGCGGCGACCTTCTCATCGAATGGAAGATGCTGGAACAGAGATTTATTTATCGCTGGTGGATTTGAATTTCAGCCCAAAAGTGCCTGCTGTCGAAACGATTACCTGCCACGTTACCTGCACCAATCGGGACCTGCCCGCGCGCTTACCGTTTGGCGGACGCGAAGGTGATTTTGAGGTCGAAAATGCCGGGCCGCTCGCGCGCGTAAAATGTTTGCGCAAACCGACCGAAACGCTGCGGCCACCGATGCGGCGCGGCGCGCATTGGCGTTTGATTTCGCATCTGTCGCTCAATCATTTGTCCATTGTCGAGGGCCAGCGCGCTGGAGACCCAGAGGCGTTGCGCGAAATCCTGATGCTCTATGACTTCATGGATTCATCCGCAACGCGCAAACAGATTTTAGGTCTGAGCAAAATCAACAGTCGTCGTGTTGTCCGTCAAACTGGTTCGCGCATCGGAACCGGCTTTGTGCGCGGCATCGAAACCACGATGGAATTTGATGAAACGCAATTCGTTGGCAGTGGCGTGTTTTTGTTCGCGTCGGTGCTGGAACGATTTTTAGGTTTGTACGCCTCCGTGAACTCATTTACGCAACTGGTCGCCAAAAGCGAACAGCGTGAAGGAATCTTGAAAAAGTGGAAGCCACGAGCGGGCGAAATGAGCCTCTTGTAAATGAAATCAAAAGGCAAAAGGCAAAAAGCAAAAGGTTGGCACTTTATTTTTCTCTTTGTTTTCCTGTGGTAACAACGATGGCTTTTAGAAATCCTAAAAATTATGGCTTGGGTTCCGAACAGACGTTTGCCCTTTGCCTTTTGCCTGTTGCCTTTTGATTTTCCCAGTTTTATGTCTGAGTCCACTACAACTCAAAAACCGACTACTCTCGAAGACGTGCTCTTCGCAGAACCCTATCGGTTTGATTTCTTTCAGGCGGTGCGCTTATTGGAGCGCGTGTACGCTCTGCGCCGTCCGGTCGGACACGCCGCCGAACCTGCCCGCGAAGCCGTTCGCTTTCGCACGATGACGGGCTTGAATTTCCCGGCGAGTCAAATTTACGCTCTGCAACGCGAGAGCGATGACCCCGACCACCCCGCGCCGCCACAGATGACCGTGGCCTTTATGGGGTTGACCGGGCCGTCGGGCGTGATGCCCCATGCTTACACCGAGTTGTTGATGGAACGGTTGCGCAACAAAGACCGGGCGATGATTGAGTTTTTGGATCAATTCAATCATCGCGTGCTGTCGCTGTTTTTTCGGGCGTGGGAAAAGTATCGCTTCCCGATTGGGGTCGAACGCGGACTGGATGATCGCTTCACCGAATTCCTCTTTGACATCGTTGGTTTAGGCACACGCGGCTTGCGCCATCGCTTCAGCTTTGCCGATGAAGGATTATTGAGTTACGGCGGGTTGATTGCGAACCAACCACATTCGGCAAGCGCGATGACAGGCATCCTGAGCGATTATTTCGGCGTCTCTGCGGAGATCGAACAATTCAAAGGGCAATGGCTCAAACTTGACCCCGAAAGCCTGTCCACGCTTGGTCGTGCGAATCATCAATTAGGCGTCAGCACTGTTGCGGGTGCGCGTGTGTGGGATCAGCAATCCAAGTTGCGGGTGCGCTTCGGACCGCTGAGCTTTGACAAATTCACAGCGTTTCTTCCCAACGGCACAGCTTATAAATCAGCGACCGAACTCACTCAGTTTTTTGCCGGGATGGAATTTGATTTCGACCTCCAGTTGGTGCTGCAAAAAGCTCAGGTTCCATTCTGCAAATTGTCCACGAAGTCCAAACCGGCGTTAGGTTGGACGACGTGGTTGAAAACGAAACCCTTTCGTCAAGACGACACGCAAGTCGTTTTGCGCGCTGGTCACTCGGCGTAAAGAACCGACATGTTTTGCGAAGCAATGCTCGTTCAAGATGACCAGTGAAAATTCGCAAATTTCAGAGGAGAAAAAGCGTATGTTCAGAAAAACAACAGCATTCATCATCGCCGCAATTTTATTGGCTGGCATCAGTCTTACCACCAGCGCACAACAAAAGAAACGCATCGCCATTTTGGATTTTGATTATGCCACCGTGTACAGCGATGTTGGCTACATCTTCGGCTCCAACGTAGACGTGGGCAAAGGCATCGCCGATTTGCTGGTGACCAAATTGGTACAGGGCGGGCAATACAGTGTCATCGAACGCAAACAGCTCGACAAAATCATTGCCGAACAAAATCTCGGTGCGAGCGGGCGCGTAGATGAAGCGACCGCCGCCCGCATTGGAAAAATCCTTGGCGTAGATGCGTTGATTATGGGCAGCATTCACACGTTTGGCCGCGACGATAAAAATCGTGGTGGTGGCGGCGGTGTGAACGTTCCTGTTCCCGTCTTTGGTGGTGTTCGGGTTGGTTCCAAAAAAGCCAAGGCCATCGTCGGCATCAACTTTCGCCTGGTAGCGACTGACACTGCTGAAATCTTTTCTGCCGGAGACGCGCGCGGCGAATCCAAACGCGAAGGCGCAAGCATTCAAGCTTCCGGCGGTGTCAAAGGTGTCTACACTGACGGCGCACTCGGTATGAATTCCACCAACTTTGCCGAAACGATCATTGGCGAAGCTGTCTACGATTGCGTCAATAAACTGGCGGCACAGTTGGAAGAGAAGGCCAACAATCTGCCTGCTCGCACGGCGGCAGCCGTGAAGACCGAAGGCGTAATTGCCGATGTGGCTGGTTCGACCGTCATCATCAACATTGGTCGCAATGCAGGTTTGAAGAAAGGCGACCGCCTGGAAGTGAAACGCGTTGCCCGCGAAGTTAAAGACCCGGACACCGGCAAAGTCATTCGCGTGGTGGCGGAGACCATCGGCGAAGTCGTCTTGACGGACGTGGATGATGCGAGTGCGGAAGGGAAGTTCACCGGGAGTGGTCCCGCGAAGATCAAGGATAAGGTGATGCCAATTCAATAAAATATCGTCTGTAACACTTTTCGCCAGGAAATATCGCTTTTGAGATTAGATGCCAAATCGTATTTGGTAAGTTCGGCAACTTAACTCATTCTGGAAAGGAATTACTCTATGGCGACATTAATCCTCGCGGGTTCCGTCGGCACGGGCGGGCCGCAAAATGGAAAACCACATAACGATCCGGCAGATGTGGCAAAGGTGCGAGCACGTCTCACCGAACTTGGCTTTCAATGGGTGAGCGGAATTACGACGGGAACCGATAAAGAATTCATTCGCACCATTAAATTGTTTCAGTCCATTTACAAAGGGAAAGGGCAGGCGGACGAAGGCGACGGACGCATTGACCTTCACGGTACAACACATCGTTGGTTGGCAGCGCAAAACGCTCCCGGCTGGGTAAAGGTGGGCAGTGAAGGGTATGGCTGGAAATTTACGACCCCCTTAGCCCACGGCGATGACAATGGCGGATACACCACGACGTGGATGGCCGACCGCATTCGCTGGGCCGCCTTTGAATACGCAACGACGGCATTCTTTTCAGTCGAAAATGCTCCGCCGCTCTGGATTCGGGATTGTTCACCCGATAAGGGCGGCAATGCCATCGGCCACAAAAGCCACGAAACGGGTTTGGACGTAGATATGCGATTGCCATTGCTGCCGCCGTATACCGACAAATGGGATCGGTTAGAAGGGAAAGAGTACAGCGTGAAATTCCATTACGATGCGGCGCTCGCACAACTCAAAGCGATTCGCTCGATGATGGAACCGAAACTGGTTCTCTTCAATGATCCCCGGTGCATCAAACAGGGATTATGTACGCACGAAGCCAACCACGGCAATCACTATCACATTCGCATCAAACCGCCGACCCGCGTGGAAGGAATTTATAAGTGACTCCCTTGATGGAGGTCGTTATGAGCGCACTAAAGGGACAGAAATATATGCGACAAAAAAATCGCTTTACGGGGCTTTTCTTTCAGGTGTTGGTGGTCGTTGCGGTGATTGGTGGCAGTGTCAAGGCGCAACCAAGTAGCCGTGACAACCCGCTTCCGCTCCTGCAAAACGAATTGAAAGGCAATATCGCACCGAACGTGCCGATCAATCGCTTCTATGCGTTTGAAGCGGGGCCGGGCGATGTGTCATTTTCGCTCGAAGTCAAAACCAATGAGCAATGGGCCAACATCGGTGTTGAGATGTTGGATAGGGATGGACAAGCTCTCATCAAATTTGATGCGTCATCGAGCGGTGACAAGAAAGACGCCAAGCTGCGATTGGAACAACGACAAGTCGTGACGATGCGTGTTTTTGGCCCGCGCAATAATCAAAGCGGTTTCTTCACCCTCAAGCTCAAAGGGCCAGTGTTTTTCAATAAAACGCTGGCCTCAAATACCACTCCACCAAAACTTAACGAACCGGCTCTCCCCAGCAACAATGCACTGCCGGTCGAAAAGAAACCAGACGCGACAACCCCGACAACCGCGCGCAGCGATGGCAACGCCACTGTCACAACGAATCCAAATGTCACCTCAAGCGGAGTCAACGAAATCAGTACGAATGAGCGCGTAGCCTTAGTCATCGGCAATAGCAATTATCAGGTTGGTCCGCTGGCAAATCCGGCGAACGATGCCAAGGCGATGGCGCAATCGTTGCGCGATTCAGGCTTTGACGTGATGCAGTATACGAATCTGAACAAACGCGATTTTGAAGAAAGTCTGCGCGCGTTCGGCAGCAAGGTTCCGCGCGGCGGCGTGGCGTTGTTTTACTTTGCTGGTCATGGCGTTCAGGTCAAAGGCGTGAATTTTCTGTTGCCGGTTGGCGCGCGCATTGAAAAGGAAGGCGACATCGAATTTGAAGCTGTAGACGCCGGGCGGATTATGAACGAACTGGAGTCAGCCGGATCGCGCCTGAACATCGTGATTCTGGATGCCTGTCGCAATAATCCGTTTGCTCAACGCGTGCGTTCATTGCAACGCGGACTGGCGGTCATCAGTGCGCCGAGCGGAACGGTCGTGGCCTATGCGACCGGCCCCGGCGAAGTGGCGAGCGATGGCGATGGCAACAATGGTTTGTATACGCAGGAATTGCTGCGAAATATGCGCGAACCAAATTTGAGAATTGAAGATGTGCTCAAACGCACGCGCATTTCGGTCAAGGAAAAAACCAACGGCCAACAAGTGCCGTGGGAAAACACATCGCTGGATGGCGATTTTTATTTTCGGAAACAGTAAGTCAAATAACCAACCACTGGGAACACCGGGACACAGGGAAGAAAAATAGGAATAATGAGATGAATTTTGAAAGCGCGAGTGAGGTTGGCTTATCAAGCAAGACGCGATTATCCCTGTAATTTCTCCCCGTGTCCCCCGTGTTCCCAGTGGTAAATTGAAAAATCATGCCCCTCAAATTAACCCGGAGAGAATCTGATGAACGTCAATTTGAAATCACTCGTTGCTCGTTTGAATGAACCCTGTCAAAGCGCATTGCAAGGGGCAGCAGGGCTATGTCTGTCCCGCACCAACTACGACATCGAACTTGAGCATTTGTTCGTGAAGTTGTTGGAAGCGTCAGACACTGACCTGACGAAAATCCTGCGCCAATACGAATTGAATCCGTCGCGCCTGTCCAAAGACATCACGGTGGCAATGGAAAAGTTAAAGACCGGCAACACGCGGACGCCCGGTATTGCGCGCGAAATCAGCGATTTGATTCAGAACGCGTGGTTATTGGCTTCGGTGGAATTTGGTGAAGCAAAAGTTCGCTCCGGGCATTTGTTGCTGGCGCTGCTGACGAATGAAACGCTGGCGCGGTTGGCGCGCGAAATCTCCAAGGATTTCACGAAGATCAATGTGGATGAGTTGAAAGAAAACTTTGCCGCCTTGACCAATGGCTCTGGCGAAGCGCGCTCCGCTGAAGGCTTCTCCTCGCAACCGATGGGCGAGGGCGGTGGCGATGCAACTGCGCCCGGCATCGCTGCGGCAGGCAAAACCAAAGCCCTTGATCAGTTCACCGTTGACCTGACCGCGCGCGCCAAAGCGGGCAAAATTGATCCTGTGCTGGGCCGTGATTTTGAAGTGCGCCAAGTCGTAGACATCCTGACGCGCCGTCGTCAAAACAATCCGATTCTGACGGGCGAAGCGGGCGTTGGTAAAACGGCTGTCGTCGAAGGTTTCGCGCTGCGCATCGCACAAGGCGATGTGCCGGAGCCGCTTCGCAATGTGGCGGTGCGAACATTAGATTTGGGCTTGCTGCAAGCGGGCGCGGGCGTCAAAGGCGAATTTGAAAACCGCTTGAAGACCGTGATTGAAGAGGTCAAATCCTCACCCCAACCCATCATCATTTTCATTGATGAAGCGCACACGATGATTGGCGCGGGCGGACAGGCCGGACAAAACGACGCGGCGAACTTGCTCAAGCCTGCACTCGCGCGCGGCGAACTACGCACGATTGCGGCGACGACCTGGGCGGAGTACAAAAAATACTTTGAAAAAGACCCTGCGCTCGCACGTCGTTTTCAGGTCGTCAAAGTCGAAGAGCCTGACGAAGAAAAAGGCATCATCATGATGCGTGGCATTGTTGGCGCGCTCGAAAATCACCATAAAGTACGCATCCTGGACGAAGCGGTCGAAGATTCTGTGCGCTTTTCCAGTCGTTATATTTCCGGTCGCCAATTGCCCGACAAATCCGTCAGCGTTCTTGACACCGCTTGCGCGAAAGTAGCGATTGGGCAAGGCGCAACGCCCGCCGCGATTGAAGACGCAACGCGGCACATTACAAACCTGACGACCGAAATCAACGTCCTCGAACGCGAGACGATTACCGGTGCGAAACACGAGGAACGCATCGCCGAACTGAAAGCCGAACGCGCTACGACCGAAGAAACGCTCGCCAAGCTGACGTCGCAATGGGACAAGGAAAAAGAATTGATCGGAAAGATTCGGGAATTGCGCGAAAAGCTCGAGGCTATGGCAAAAGAGGGGGCGAAAGAGGGCGCGACCGACGGCGCGGCAGAATTGCGCACAGAGCTGGCGAATCTCAATGGCGAACTCTCCAGCGTGCAGGGCGAGACACCGTTGATGCAACCTGTCGTCACTTCTCAAACCATCGCCGAAGTCATCTCCGGTTGGACGGGCATTCCGGTTGGCAAAATGGTGTCCGACGAAATCCAGGCGATTCTGCATTTGTCGGATACGCTGAAGCAACGGGTCATCGGGCAGGATCACGCACTGGCGACGATTGCCGAACGCATCAAGACTTCGCGCGCCGGTTTGACCGATCCGAAGCGTCCGATTGGCGTGTTCATTTTGGTTGGCACCAGCGGTGTCGGTAAAACGGAAACCGCGCTGGCTTTGGCCGAAACGCTATACGGAGGTGAACGCAATCTCGTCTCAATTAACATGAGCGAGTATCAGGAAGCGCATACGGTTTCGTCGCTGAAAGGCTCGCCGCCCGGTTACGTTGGTTACGGCGAAGGCGGCGTGTTGACTGAAGCAGTGCGGCGCAAACCGTATTCAGTCGTGCTCCTGGATGAAGTCGAAAAGGCGCATCCCGATGTGATGGAATTGTTCTATCAGGTCTTTGACAAAGGCACGCTCGAAGACGGCGAAGGCCGCGACATTGATTTCAAGAACACGGTGATTTTGCTGACATCAAACATCGCAACCGACACGATTATGAAGCTCTGCGCCGATCCCGATACGAAGCCGGAGCCGGAAGGTTTGATCGAAGCGATTCGGCCCGAACTCGTCAAAGCCTTCAAACCTGCGTTGCTCGGTCGTATGACGGTCGTGCCGTACTATCCCATTTCGGACGACATCCTGCGCCTCATCATCAGGCTTCAACTCAAGAAGATCGGTCAGCGCATTGCGGAAAATCATGGCGCTTCGTTCACCTATGACGATGCGGTGATTGACGCTGTTGCCAAGCGTTGTACGGATGTGGACAGCGGCGCGCGCAATGTTCACAACATTCTGAACGGCACGTTGTTGCCTGCGATGTCCGGCGAATTCCTGTCGAAGATGGCGGCGGGCGAACCGGTCAGCAAGGTTCACATCAGCTTGAGTGATGATGGGCAATTCCAGTATGCGATCAGTTAAGGCTATCGCGCTAAGTCGTTGGCAACGGGCAGTGCATCGCGGGAAAGATGCACTGCTCAATGTCACTGCTCAATGTCACTGATTGACGCATTACTTTCGCTTATTTAGCAGGAGAGCAGGGAGGAAACATATGAGTGAAATTCGGTGCGGTATCATTCACAACGACATTGAAGAAGCGATTCGTCACGCGCGGCAAAGTTTAGCCTGCGTAGATTCGGAACCGTATTGGGCGATGCGTGCCAATCGCAATGCGAATTTCGGCAATGTAATTGGCTATCAAACGGTGGACAAGTTGAAACGATGGCGGCTGGATTACGACGAAAAAGGGGCGCACGTGAATGAAGAGGATTTTACGTGTGCGCCAGCGCGAAAAGTCCGACACGAGGTTCATCCGTTCATTTCCAAAGACCTGATGGTCACGCTCTTTTGGCAAAAGTGGACGCGCCGCTACGATAAGCCCGCTGAGTTGTTGGAGCGCGAAGAAATACTGCGCAAGCAACGGCAATAAGCAAAGGAAAAGGAGTCTTCCAATGGGCGGACGAATTCCTGGCCCGCTGTGTCAGGTGCGAAATTGGTATGACATTGATGACGGCACGATGGTGCGGCAGATGTCGCCTTTGCCTGGCTCGCTGGACTTCATTGGCAAACAACCAAATGCGCAGAATAACGACGAGCCACTGGTGCTGACGGGCGAAATCCTTTTGAAAATTGTCCCCAAAGTTGGCGTGCAGGCAGATGTGGTTGCCAGTAGCTTAAATCAAGCGATCAAGGAAGCGAACGTTACGACGCGCACGGGACAGGCGATGTTTATTGCGCAACTCGCACACGAAAGCGCTGGTTTTACACGGCTCGAAGAAATGGGTGGCAAGGTTAAATACACCTTTACGAAATATCAGGAGAAAGAGGCGGACGACAAGGAGTACGACTATTTCTTTTTTATGTACGATAAAGACAGCCCCAGTCCCCGCCGCCAAAAAGTCGCGCTGCGTTTGGGCAACGACAAAGCGGGCGACGGCGCGTTGTACAAAGGACGCGGCTACATTCAGCTAACCGGGCGCAGCAATTATCGGCAGGCGGGCGCGGCCTTGGGATTGGAGTTGGAGCGAAATCCGGGAGAAGCGGCGACGCCGTCCGTCGCCGCGCGCATTGCCGGATGGTTTTGGCGGACCCGCAAGCTGAATACGTACGCCAACGTGGATAATGCCGAGAACTTCAAGCAAGTCACACTGCGCATTAACGGCGGTTATCGCGGCTTGGAAGATCGGCAGAAATATTATCAGCAGGCAAAGTTCGTGTTGATGGTGGGGGCAACGAATGAGTGATCGAATGAACCACGAAGTACACAAAGACCACGGAGAGAAAAGGCAAAAATTGGGCAATATGGATTATGCGGTTCTTTCTACCAATAAGCCTTCGTGAACTTGGTGTTCTTCGTGGCTCAATCATAAACGACTCCTAAATGGACGAGTTGAAAGAGGACGACCTTGGCAACATATACGCAAGACAATCGGCAAATCCAAATCACGACGCCGCTCGGCAAAGACGAATTGCTGTTGACGGGACTCACCGGACAGGAAGGCGTGTCGCGGCTGTTTTCGTTTGACCTGCGGATGCTGTCGGAAAATCGCAGCGTCAAATTGGAAGACCTCGTCGGTAAAAAAGCCACGATCAAAATGACATTGCCCGATGGCACGGAACGGTTGATAAACGGCATCGTCAGCACTTTTTCGCAAGGCGGCTCGACGATGATGGAAGACGGCACGACACCGAAAATCTTTGCGCAATATTCGGCGACGCTCGTCCCCTGGTTGTGGATGCTGACGCGCACCAGTGATTGTCGCATCTTTCAGGAAATGTCAGTGCCGGACATCCTCGAAAAGGTTTTCAAGGATAACGGATTCACAGATTTCAAAAATCGGTTGCAGGGCAGTTTCCAACCGCGTGAATACTGCGTGCAATACCGCGAAACGGCTTTCAATTTCGTGTCGCGGTTGATGGAAGAAGAAGGCATCTTTTATTTCTTTGAGCACGAGCAGGACAAGCACACCTTGATCCTGGCTAACAGTCCGAACGAGTTCAAGCCGTGTCCGCTGCAGGCGAAGGTGAGTTATAAAACGATTGCCGGGCAGGAACGCGATGAAGATGTCATCACAGATTTTGTGATGAGCCGCGAAGTGCGTCCGGGAGCATATACGATCCGCGACTTCAACTTTGAAAAGCCGACGATGGATTTGACTGCGAACTTGTCGGGCAAAGGCGAAAAGCAATTTGAAATTTACGACTATCCCGGCGAATACAAAACCAAGGACGAAGGGGAACGTCTGGTCGGCATTCGCGTGCAGGAAGAAGATTCACCGCAAATCGTCATCAACGGGGCCAGCACTTGTCGTAGTTTAGTCCCCGGCTTTCGCTTTGAGTTGCAGGATCATTATCGGCGCGACTTTAATAAATCGTATGTGCTGACGGCGATCTATCATTCGGCAGATGTCAGCGAGGCGTATCGCTCCAGCGATGGGAACGAGACCGCGATGGAATACTACAATACGTTGCAGTGTGTCGTGCATCCATCCCCCTTCCGCCCATCACGCCTCACGCCTGTTCCGGTGGTTCACGGGACGCAAACCGCCATCGTCGTTGGTCCTTCTGGCGAGGAAATATTTTCTGACAAATACGGGCGCGTGAAAGTGCAATTCCATTGGGACCGCGATGGAAAGTACGATGACAAAAGCTCGTGTTGGATTCGCGTGTCCAGCACCTGGGCCGGCAAAGGCTGGGGGCAGATTTCAATCCCGCGCATTGGGCAGGAAGTCATTGTAGATTTTCTGGAAGGCGACCCTGACCGTCCGATCATCGTGGGGCGTGTCTACAACGCCGAATCCATGCCGCCCTATGCTTTGCCCGATGAGCAAACGAAAAGCACGATCAAAACCTATTCGTCCAAAGGCGGCGGCGGTTTCAACGAACTGCGGTTTGAAGATAAAAAGGGCAGTGAACAAATTTTCATTCACGCCGAAAAAGATACAGACTTTCGCGTCAAAAATGACCAGCGCGAATGGATTGGGCGCGACTCGCACGAAGTCATCAAACGTGACAAACGTAAGCTCGTCGAACGTGATGAACAGGTCGTCATCAAACGCGATGAAGTCGAAGAAATCGGACGCGATCACCATCTGAAAATCAAAGGCAAAGAAGCCATCGAAATTGCCCAAACGCAATCCATCAAGGTTAAAGGCAACAAGGCTGAAGAAGTCGGCGGCAATTATGGGCAAGCCGTGACGGGTAACATTTACCTGAAGGGGAACATGGTCGTGATTGAGTCCAGCTCCGGCTTGACCCTGAAATGCGGCGGCAATTTCATCACGCTCTTGCCCGCTGGCGTCTTTATTCAAGGCACGATGGTGATGATTAATAGCGGGGGCGCGGCCTTGCCCGGAGTCCCTGGAATGCTCGTCCCGCCGACGGCCCCAGCGGAAGCAGAAGTGGCCGATAACGCTGATCCCGGCAGCAAAGAGCCGACCTATAAACAGCAGCGCGAACGGAAATCGGCGGCAGAGCAGGCTGCTGCAAATGCCGCTTCACATAATCCAAATTCTGAAGAAAACAAAGAGAAGAAAAACTGGGTCGAAATTCAAATGGTAAATGAAGATGACAAGCCTGTGCCGGGCGTGCGCTATCGCGTGACGTTGCCCGATGGCGAAACGTTGGCCGAAGGCACGACCGATGAAAAAGGCTCGGCGCGCGTGGATGGCATTGATCCGGGGAGTTGCAAAGTCACCTTCCCCGATTTAGACAAAGAGGCCTGGTCGAAGAGTTAAGCACTATGCCCGAAGATTACACTGTACAAACTGGAGATTGCATCAGCAGCATCGCCTTTGAGCGCGGCTTTTTCTGGGAGACAATTTGGAATCATCCCAAGAATGCTGAACTCAAACAAAAGCGCCAAGACCCGAACATCCTCAAGGAAGGTGACCTCGTTCACATTCCTGACAAGGAACTGAAAGAAGAATCGTGCGCGACCGATCAGAAGCATAAATTCAAAATGAAAGGCGTGCCGGCCAAGTTGAAATTGAAAGTGATGGAGCCGCCGAAAGCCGACGACGAACCGGCAGATGATCCGGCAGGCGGTGCTGAAGATGGCTCGCACGTCGAAGACCCGGATTACAACCCCGAACCCGTTGAAGACGTGCCGGTGAAAAATGCGCCGTATCGGTTGGAGGTTGATGGCCAAGTGGTCAGTGAAGGCTCCACCGACGGCGAAGGCCAGGTCGAAATCGAATTGCCTCCCAACGCGCGCGAAGGCCGACTGGTCATTCGTCCAGGCACACCCGAAGAGCGCGTGTTGCCCTTGAATCTGGGCGGCATGGACCCGATTTCGGAAGTCTCCGGGGTGCGCAAGCGCCTTTCCAATTTGGGCTTTCCCTGCAACGCGACCGGCGATGAACTGACCGATGATTTGGCGTCTGCCCTACGGATGTTTCAGCAAAACAACAAGCTGGATGTGACCGGCAAAATTGATAGCGCAACCAAAGACAAGTTGAAGCAAATGCACGGCAGCTAAAATGACCTGTTAACCTTGAAGGAGTAACCAAGACTCGATGCCAGTAACGAAGATAAAAGTGACCTTCAATAAAGTCTACGCCAACGACTGTGGCGACATCGTTGGTGCAGGCGAATGGAAGCTGACCGCCAAGATTGACGGCAAAACGGTCGGCGATCCGAACCATGAATTCGAGGTGCGGGACAAGGAAATGATCACCCTGTCCGACAAATGGTCGCGGGAGCTTGACCTGACGGACAAACTGCCGGGCGATAAAATCGAACTCTCGATGAAAGGGGTGGACGTGGATGTGATCAGCGATGACGAGTTGGGCGAAGCCAAGCTGACGCTGAAGTATCCGTTTGCGACCAAATACGATAATGTCCCGATAGCTTCTTCCGTGGTCAAAGGGTTCTTCAAAGACAAACAATATTTTCAGGTGTACGTCTCGGTCCAGCAACTGGAAGTTAAAGCCACCATCACCCCGGACAAGACCAAGGGCATTTTGGTCAGTCGCCAGAACGACGGCAGCAGCACGTTCACGACGATTTCGGGCAAGGCGGTGACGCCCCGGATCGAAGTTTGTCCGGTCGTTCCGGTGCCGGTTTCTCCGACCAAGTTGCCACCGCGCCCGAAGGCGATGGAGGCGCTCAAAGCCGAATTAGCGCCAGGCGCTGACACCGAACATGCGGTGGCCATTGAATTGGATCCCGCCATGGAATGGAATTGTTTGGCCAATCCATCCTTTATCCCGTTCCTGAAAAAAAGCGATCCTGATTTGACGAAAAAAGCGGCCCTGATCGGGGTGACCTGGGCGTGGCCGGGTGATTTGGAACTCAGCAAATTAACCTGGCACGTCAAAGAAGGGCCGATTGAGTTTGTCGGGGAAGCGACAGGTAGTTGGGTCAAAGTGCGTGGCACCGATTCGTCCGCCGATAAGATGGCGGTTATCGAAGTGCGTTGGGATGGCGAGAAAGGGCCGTTGATGGCGACCTTTCGCGCCTGGACAGGGCCGGTGAAAGAAATACGCTATCGGGTCAATGTCATCAATTGTGTGGACCCGATCAAGCACCCTGAACGCAACCCTACGGTGACCGCTGACGATTGTCTGAACTACATGAAAATCTCCCAGCTTATTTGGTGGCAATGCGGCATTGAATTTGTACCCGACCCTGACACCACCGCCTGGGATAAAGCCGTGGCTTCCACGCACACGGGGATTTTTACCGTGCCTGCTGAAAAGGATAATTGGACGGTCAACGTCAATAACAACGTCTCGCCCATTGCGACGCGCTTGAATTTCAATCCAGGCGTCATCAACGTCGCGTTTGTTCGTTCGACGACCGGGACGAATGCCGCAGCGGTAGACCTGCAAGGTGTCTCAGGCAAAAAGGAAGAGCTGGATGGTTTCCCCAGCACGTCCTGGGTTTTGCCGAGCGGCGTGCCTCCCGATGGGGCCGCCAAAAAAATCAAGATGGATACCTTCCCGCATCAGAACCGTTCCAATGCGTCTGACGCGGCGTATGTCAAAGCGCGCAAGAAGGTGCAGGCCAGCTTTTCCACGGACGACATAAAGAAGCGTTTGTACGGCGTTATCTATCCGTCAGACTGGACGGCGAGTTCCTCGGTGCACGCCTCCGGGCAAAATATGGCGCACGAGTTGGGGCATATTTTGTGTCTGTTTCATCGCGGCAGCGGTGGCGAAAACAATTGGAGTACGAAGACGAAGCTTTCGGATGATGGCGTGAACTCGGAAGACGACAAGGGCAAAAAGCGCGGGCATCCGTGGCGCGAAAATGTGATGGGCTATGATGTCCAGCGCGGGCTGGATGTGGACTTGATTCAAACCGCCGCCGTGCGCAAGCATCCGGGGCTGAAAAACAAAGCGTAGCTTGAGGACAACACGATGGCTGGTAACAATCCAAATGAACCGACGCCGCAAGAATTAGTCCGGCAAGCAATCGCCTGGGCCAATGGCAAGACGCCCGCCGAGCAATCGCAATTGCTGTCATTTTTGAGTTCGCCTGATTACCTGAATCGCATAGATTCGCGCGAAGATTACATCAAATATCCACCGCGTATGTTGCGCTTCGCCCGTATTTTCAAGGCGCTGCTGAACAACGACTCTCTCGCCGCCCAGCAAACTTTGGTGGCGCTGACGCAGGTGCCGACCTTCAAAGATTCAGACGCCCGCGAAGAAATGTTAGTGAAGGCCTTGGCTATCGTGCGGCCTGCGCCCTCCGTTGTGGTGCAGTACTGGGATGCGCATAGCACGCCGGATTCGATCCACCTGCACTTCACGATTGATGCGCTGTGCCGCAACGGCTCAGACCCGGCCATCGCTTTGTTGGAGAAAAAGCTGATTGATCCCGATCAGGAAGTCGAATACAAGCTGGCCTGGATGCGTGGCCCGATCCTGGAACATCGCAACGACCTGCCGCTGTTGCGCGGTTGTCATCGCTTGTTGCAATCCACGATGGACCCGGATTTGAAAGGCGCTTTGGTGGAGGCGTTGTGCGCGTACCGCAAGGTTGATTGGTACAAATCCTGTGATGCGCCGGTGCCGCCCCCTCGATCCCTAGCCTCGCAGGAAGCGTTAGCCGAATTGCGCGCGATTTGTGAATATGCGAAAGAAAACCTGACGCTCCAACCATTAGAAAAAGTAGCAGTAGATACAACGCTGATCGGATCACCCTAACTTTCCGATCCGGTCGAAAGGCGACGCGTGATGAATGCCAAAACTCTTTTCAATCCGCTTTGGGGGCTACCGCTGCTTTCGATGCTGTATCTGTTCGCGTGTGAAGGGCATTCCAACGTAGTCAATTCAAAAGTCGAATCGGCTGAGTTAAGCAGTCAAGCCAGAACCCCGGACGAAGTGTTGCAGCAACTGCTGAAACTGGCGGCGAGCACCACTCCTGCGGACCAAAAACAATTGCTCGAATTTTTATCTTCAAAGGAAGCACTCTACCAGCTTGATCGCCGCGAAGATCACATCCGCCTGCCCGTGCTGAAATTGCGCCTGGCGCAGGTTTATCAGGCGATCAAGGCCAATAATTCTGCGCCGATGCGTGACACGCTAATCACCTTGGCGCGTTCTGGGAAGCCGGAAAATTGCGATGCCTGCGACACGTTGCTCATCAACGCCTTGACGATTGTTCGGCCTGCCACACCGGAGGTCATCAAGTTTTGGGAAGCGCATAGTTCGCCTGATTCGATCCAGTTGAAATTCACGATTGATGCGCTGTGTGAAAATGGCTCCGCGCCCGCCGTCGCGTTATTGGAAAAACGATTGCTCAATCCGCAGATCGAACCGGAACAGAAAATCGCGTGGATGCACGAAGCCATTCTTCAGCATCGGCGAAGTGCATCGCTGCTCGCGGGACTGGACCGCATTTTGACGACCACGTTGCCAAAAGCCCTGCGCCCGGCTTTGGTGGAATCGTTGTTTGATTACCGCCCGAACGAATGGTTCCGCAACAGTCGAACCCCACCTGAGCCTGACGCACGACCGCTGACGCCCGAAGCCAAAAAGCTCTTGCAAAAAATCGGTGCGACCGCGTTGAAGAAAGTTTCGCTCAATGCCAATCAGCGCCGCGCCGTCACGAAATCATTGGCTGAATTGAAATAGCAAAAGGAGTTTCACTATGCCGCCAGCCGCCAGAATTACCGATATGCACACTTGTCCAATGGTGACGGGCGTGGTGCCGCACGTCGGCGGACCGATTTTGCCACCAGGTTGTCCGACCGTGCTGATCGGCATGTTACCCGCCGCCCGTGTTGGCGATATGGCGACTTGTGTTGGGCCGCCGGATGTCATTGTGCTTGGCTCGTTCACGGTTCTGATTGGCGGCCAGCCTGCCGCGCGAATGGGGGATATGACCGCGCACGGCGGCGTGATTGTGATGGGCTATCCGACGGTGATGATTGGTTGACGCGCAAGCTAGTGCTTTGTAATTCAAGTTATTGGAGGTAACGCGATTTGCCAAATCGCGGAGCTTCTCTTGGCGGTACACGCGATTTGGCAAATCGCGCTACGACTTTCCCAAAAAACTAAAATTACACAGCACTAGGGCAAAATAGTTTTGACGAATGGCTTCCTGTTTTTGCCCTGCAATCTCGCTTATGGAAATGAATCGGTACGAAACATAACTCGGAGGAATTGTGAGCACTTCAAAGAAACTGTGGGTTTGGGGATTGATTTTGCTATTGGACCTTTTTCTATTGAGCTGCAAAAGCTCAACTCCAACGGGGGAAACTGCCAGCAGCGGAGCTTCCTCGCCGGTTTCTTCATCTGGCAATGCAGCGAAATCAGGGTGCTATAACGCCTACTATCCCGCCAGCGCGACCATGAAGAAGACCTACAAAATTAGCTACGGAAACGGCGCGGCGTCCGCCTCCAACTACAGCGAATCCTATAGCAATTTGACCAGCGATGGCTTTGTCCAAAAGCTGGAATTCGCGCCGATGGAAAAGAGTGCCAAAGCGGGCGCGGCAACCGGCGTGACGGTCGAAGGCGGCATCAAATGCAAGCCGGATGGACTCGCCATTTTGGAATATGGCAACTTAACTGCCGGGCAAAATCTGAAGTACAAATACAAAACCATCAACACCAATGGCATCTCATTTCCGAACGACAGTGAATGGAAGGTCGGGAAGAAATGGCAGATGGTGTATGATGTCGAAGGACAAATGACGGAAGCCCCGATTGAAGCAATGAAAATGTCACCGAAAGGCACGATCACGATTAGCTGCGAAATCCTTGGTAGCGAATCCGTGACGGTGGCGACCGGAACCTATGATGCGTTCAAGGTTGCAATGACCTACAATTCAAACCTGAAGCTCAATATGATGGGCCGCGAAATGCCTATGAATATGACCTTCAAATCAAATACCTGGTTTGCCAAAGATATTGGCATGATTAAATCCAGCACAGACGAATTTAAGGCCATCACGGAACTGGTGGCCTTGACCAAATAACGTTTCCACGATTCACGAACTCATCCAACGCAAACGCCCCGTCCATCTGGTTTGCGTCGCACACAACCACCTGCCCCCACGAGATTAGAAGGAGAAGCGAATGCTTACCCGTACGATCAGCAAACTCACTACAAAACTCGCTTTGTTCGTTGGAACCTCTCTCGCCTTAGTGGCGGGCGGCGTTGTCACTTTTGTCAGTCAATCCGCAATTATACCCACGACTCCATCCGCGCAAGCGCGCGTCAAATTGCAAACGATTCACAAATCCATCCGGCTGAGCGATGCGGTGTCTTTGGGCGCGCCCGCTCTGGAGCAATCATCCGCCAGCCCGTTAACATTGGCTATGGCAGACTTTGACGAAGATGGAACGCCAGATTTGCTGAGCGGTTCGGTGAATGCCGGAGTAGGGTTTCTCAGTTTCTATCGCGGCAACAGTGAGGCGATTTATCCGACTCAACGGGGCGCGAATTCAAGCTCGCCATTTTCCCCGGCCAACATCTTTACCAACCTGCCCGCCGCACCGGATTTTTTGGTGGCAGGCGATTTTAATGCCGATGGACACAGCGATCTTGTGACCGCTGCGCGCAATGGTTCATCGCTGTATCTGCTTGTCGGCGATGGCAAAGGAGCGTTTGCAGAAGCGACCACGCTGGAATTGAGCGCCGCTGTGACATCGCTTGCAGCGGGCGAAATCAATCGCGTCGATGGCCTGGCGGATTTGGCGGTGGCCGTGACGGATCAATCGGGCGCACGCGTGATGTTGTTCGCCGGGGCAGAAGGCGCTTGGCGAGCAGTGCCGAAATCGTTCGCGCTGAAACAGGCTGCGAGCGCCTTGGAATTTGCCCATCTGACGCGCGATGGATTATCGGATTTGGCGATTGCTGCTGGCAATGAATTGGTCGTGTTGGAAGGCGGACAGCAAGTGCCGCGCCTGACCCGCACCGCGCTGTCCTTTACGGTGGATTCATTGGCTGTCGGGCGTTTTACCCGCACCACGCACGACGAAATTGCCTTGCTGGCGCGGGACGGGTCGCTCTCTGTTGCCAGTTATCAAAGCGCCGCAGCGCAGCGAGGACGCCAATCGAACCGCGCTCGTTCCAACAGTAATTGGCAAGTGACCTCGTATCTTTCGGATGCTACGGCGCGCCTGGAAAATACTGGCACACGCCAATTATTGCGCGCCCGCGTTTCGGCCAGCAAACACGATGATTTGCTGACGTTGCAACACAATCAATTGCAATTTGTTACCCACAATGACACGCCGCAAATCGCGGTGGCAACATTGGAAGGCAATGCGGAGCTGATCGCTGCCTTGCCCTTGCGGACTACTGCGAGCGCGTTGCAAGGAGTGGTTTTGCTGAGCCGCAATCACACTGCGCCGTTACTGGTGCAGCCGGTGCCGGAGGCGTCATTCACGGTCAATTCCACGGCAGATGCGCCTGATTTGAATCCGGGAGATGGCACCTGTGCTGCCGCCGCAGGCGCACCGATTTGCACCTTGCGCGCCGCGATTCAGGAAGCCAATGCCAGCGCGGGGGCCGATACGATCACGTTCAATATTGGTGCCGGAACACAAGACATCAACCTGAACTCGGTTTTACCACCGATTACAGAAACGCTGACGATTGACGCCTTTCCTCTCGCACCTGCCCCGGCGAGCCAGATTATTGCGCTGAACGCAACCGGGCAGATCACGGGTGGAATTGCCTTGCTAACCGTTGTTAGCGGGAACACAGCGATTCGTGGATTGGTCATCAACAATCTGTCTGGGTTTGCTGGCATTCGCTTGCAAAGCGGCGGAAACAACCGCATCGAAGGCAATGATATTCTTAATGGTTTCGATGGTGTCCAGATTGAACAGTCCGCGCAAAATATTATTGGTGGCACGACCGTCGCCGCGAGCAATATCATCAGTGGTAACTTTGATGCAGGCGTGGTGATTTCAGGAGCACTTTCCACAGGCAATCAGATTCTTGGGAACTACATCGGCACCGAAGATACTGGCGTCAGGTCGGTTGCCAACGGAGTTGGTATTTCTATTGATCTGGCGGTGAATAACATCATCGGTGGCACGACGACGACCGCACGCAACCTGATCTCCGGCAACTTTGAGGAAGGGATTGAAGTGATCGGAAATCAACAAATCCCGGCTCTTGCTGAAGCCGCAGATGGAAACGTGATTCAAGGGAACTATATCGGTGTTGATGCCACTGGTACTGCCGCGCTTGGCAATGGGGTTCTTTCAGAAGGCGGCTATCCTGGCATTACGCTGAGCGGCGCAAGCAACACCACTATTGGCGGGACCGTCGCCGGCGCTGGCAATGTGATCGCCAACAACGGGGACGACGGTGTCTCAATTCCGCCGCGCGGCACTTTTCCGGGATCGGAAGCATCGCTGAACAACGCGATTCTGGGCAACTCCATTTTCAATAACAGCAGCTTGGGAATTGATCTTGAAGCTTCGGGCGTTACGACCAATGACCCCGGCGATGGAGATGCCGGATCAAATAATATTCAGAATTACCCAATCCTGACGGCGGCTTTGGCGCGTCCGACTGGCACCACCATCACTGGCACGCTCAACAGCACGGCGAGCAGCACCTTTACGATAGAGTTTTTTAGTAATGCGGCTTGTGATAGTTCCGGCAATGGCGAAGGCGAAACGTTCATCGCCCGCACGACCGTTTCGACCAATGCCGCAGGTGTAGCGAATTTTTCCTTCGTCGCGCCCACTTCGATTGCTGCCGGACGCCTCGTGACGGCGACCGCAACCGATGCTAACAACAATACCTCAGAATTTTCGACCTGTGTGGCTGTCCAAAGTGCAGCCGCTGACCTGGACGTCACGCAAACCGTTTCGCCCAATCCAATTCTGGTTGGCAATAATTTGACCTATAACATTACCGTGACGAATAGTGGCCCAGACGATGCGACCGGCGTTTTGCTAACGAACGCCATCTCAATTCCCAACGGGCAATTTACGCTTGTTTCCGTGACGCCTTCACAAGGAACTTGCACGGGAACCGGACCCATTACCTGTTCTTTGGGAACGATTGTCTCGACGGCGAATGCGACTGTCAGGATTGTCGTAGCTCCCACGATCCCAACGACAGGGACCCCACCACAATCTGTGACGGCCACAAACATCGCCAACGTTATTAGCAGCGAATTGGATCGCGTGATAGCGAACAACACCAATGTAGCAGGAGCCACGGTGAACGCTTCAGCCGATTTAGCTGTGAGCCAAACGGTCTCGCCCAATCCGGCGGCAAGCGGCAGCGTCGTTACCTATACGATTACGCTCACGAACAATGGACCGAGTACGGCAGGTAGTCCTTTTGCGCGGTTTGACCCTTCGCTTTTGCTAACGAATGTGACCTGCACGGCACCGGCGGGCTGGTCGTGCAATCGAGATGGCAATCCGTTCTTTGCTTCGGCAGCCAATTTTGCGCCCGGAACCGCAGTGTTTACGGTGCAGGGAACGTTGTCTTGCCTGGGGCAAAATGCGACCTTGACCAGTTCGGCAACGGTTTCCAGTTCGACGACAGATGTGAATGCCGCGAACAATGCCTCGACGCTCAATAGCGCAGCGCAAGCGGGGGCAGCCATCGGCACGATTGCCTATGACGTCGCCAATACAACGTCCTTACAGTTGGGGCCAGTCGTTGCGGGCAGTAGCGGTACGCCACCATCAGGGACCTTTACCCTGACGAACACGGGATGTTTGCCGATGAATCTGACCACGGCGCAATTTGTTCGGGCGGGGAACACCACCAATCTGTCTGGCGTGGATGACAGTCGCTATTTCTCCTTGCGACTGGTTCCGGCGACTGGCGCAGAAATTTCACTGCCTCCGACAGCGAACCCTGACCGCAATGCGCCGCAACCGATTCCCGTCGGTCGCACACTGCAAAGCGGGCAATCGTTGCGGTTCCGCGTGGTTTTCAGCCCGTCGTTGCCGTTCTTTGCCGGAGTCTTTGCCGTGCGCGATCAGGGGTTGTTTGCCAATCAGGTTCTGCCGGATTTATTCAGCTCGCGGATTGTCTTTAACTTCATCACGGGCAATTCCACGCCCTTGCCTGAAGCGGCTGGTGATCCGGGGACTGCGGCGGCAGATTTGACTGCCCGTGTCGCGCCTGCCATTCAAATCATTCCGCGCGATGGCAACACCATTGGCAATCCTGCGACCACTCCGCTGGTCATTATGGAAACCTTGCGCGGTGATTTCCGCGTGCGTGTTTCGATGTATGATGCCAACAAGAACGCTACTCGCATTACCTATCAATTCTTCGATACGTTCCGACAACCCGCGAGCAATCCAATTGCGGTGGATTTGACCAGCCTGATTAGTTCCTCGGCCTTGTTGCCGGGGCAGGCGTTCACGATCCAGCAGGATTTCAGTGGCGCGGCGGGACGACCTGATATTGTGTATGTTCGCGTCAGCGTGACGGATGGAGATGGGACGACCGTAGCGGCTTCGTCCAGCTCTTTGCTTCCGGCGCTTGCGCCTTCCATTTTAGGTTCAACCGAAGCGTTCAATTCAGACGTGATAACATTACCTGCCCTCAGAATAAATGGCAGTGCTGGCTTGGGTCAGACGGACTTTCGTCAAGACACCAAGGCCAGAAGGGAGAATTAACTATGCGAAACAACAAATCCACGATTTTACTGCTCATCATTGCGGTGACGATGGCCCCGATCACTTTGCTGGCACGGACGGAACCCGTCAGCCTGCGCTCCAACGCTTCGCCGCGTATGGCCGCACCAATCGGTTCGGTCGAATCTTTGGAGACGATTCAAATCAATGGGACGCCGAGCGGTCAGCAAAGTTTGATTTGGAATGGTGATCTGGTGAAAGCTTCCGCTGGGGCCAGCGCCCAGGTGATGCTTTCTGCCATTGGCAAAGTCGCCTTGCGTGGCGGGTCAACCGTCAAGCTGTCAACCAACCCGGAAGCGCAAACCTTGCGCGCTGATTTGCTCAAAGGCGAATTAAACGTCGCGCTCAAACCGGAGTCCTCCGCGACGCTTGAAATCGCTGGCACCGCATTTGTCACGACCAAAGGCGCACAGTTTCGCGCCAGCGTCCGCGAAGGCCAGCCCGTTGTGCGGGCTACGGTGGGCAGCGTGGTAATGCTGGGAAGTTTTGGCTTGCTTTCGGTGGCGGAGGCGGCAGCGCAGCAGCAGCAAACGGCTCCGCGCAAATATCTCATCAAGCCGCTCAACCTTGGCACCAATACTGAAATCCGCGCGCGCTCCACACGCAACTTGCAGGTTCAGGTGACAGATGAAAATGATCGCCCGGTGCCTGATGCGCCCGTGTTATTCCTGCTCGGTGCGGGCGGTTCCGGCAGCGGCGGCGCAGGAACGCTGGCGGGGCAAACCAGCTTGCGCGTAGTGACGAATTCGCAAGGTGTCGCGGAAGTAAATTTCACCGCCGGAGACACCGTCGGCAGCTCGACTCGCATCGAAGCGCGAGTCGAAGGTTCAGATGCCGTGTGGCAAGGCACGATCAATATTATTCGCGCCGCCGCCGGGTTCTGGTCTCCGCAAAATGCGGTGCCGATTTTCGGTGTGTTGGGTGCCGCTGTCGGCGTTGGCATTTACAAGATAACGACGCGCGATCCCGTACGGACAACGCCCAATATTGAACCGCGCACGGGTGGTTCTGTGATCTTGCCGTAGCCGTGAATGGGGCTGCGAATCGTTATTGAGAGCAAGAAAATAAAACCACGAAGAACACGAAGAAAAGGGCAAAAAAGCCTGAAGAGATAAGTCGTCGTGTTCTTCGTGGTGAAAATTTGTGCAATACCAGTTTTCAGGAGCTTTATGTACTATTTCAATCGCGTTCTCCTAACAATCCTGCTGCTTGGCCTTCCGTTTCTGGCTTCCTCGCAAACGCGTGAACGCGGGCTTTCTGTCAAAGTGGGCGCAACCAAAGAAGACCTCACTGCAAAACGCGATGTGAATTTATGGGCCGTCGTGATTGGCGTTTCGCGCTACAAGATGGGCGACCAAAACGTTGACGGCAATCAAATCTCGAATCTGAAAAATGCTGCCGAAGACGCCACCGAAATCTACAAGTTTTTGCGTAGCCCCGAAGGCGGCAGCTTCCCCGAATCCAATATCTCGCTGCTCGTAGATGACCAGGCGACAAAAGCCAATATTGAAGCGGCCCTGGACAAGCTCAAGCAATCCAAGCCCGATGATTATTTTGTCGTTTTTATCGCAGCGCACGGTGTGATTTGGCAGGAGCGCGGCGCATCCGGTCGGACAGAAGAATATCCATACTTTGTGGTGTATGACACCGACCCACGGGCAATTGCCAAAACCAGTATTCGGATGGAAAGCTTCAAGCGTACGGTCAACAGCGTGCCAGCGAAAAAAGGTTTGGTGATTTCCGATACCTGTCACAGCGCGGGCGTGATGCTCGACAGTGGTTCGCGCGGACTCGCGGTGACGCAGCGCGCGCAGAATCAATGGTTGGAAGAGTTGAAAGAAATTCCGCGTGGCGTCGGGTATTTGTCCGCCGCCGATCAAAATGAATCGTCGCTGGAAAAAGATGATCTCGGTCACGGCGTGTTCACGTATTGCTTGCTCGAAGCCGTGCGCGGTAATGCGGATTTCGATGCCGATGGCAAAGTGACGTTTGAAGAACTGCGCACTTATGTTCGTGATGAAGTGCCGAAGATGACCGACAATCGCCAGCATCCGCAATACGCGACCACCATGCTGAGCGCGAATAATTTGCCGTTGTCAGTTGTCACCTATCCTGAGGTTGGCAAGTGCAGCGCGGCGTCGCCCTGCGGCACCTTGCGCATCACGAACCCTGAAGTTGAAGGCGTCGAAATTCTGATTGATGACAAATCGCTCGGACCATTGGCGACCGGCGGTCAACGCACGATTCGCGTGCCTGCGGGCGAACGCCGCCTGACGTTGGCGAAAGGCTCGGTCAAGCAAACGCAAGCCGCCAAAGTTGAGCCAAACAAAACGACTTCGTATGAAATCAACGCCGCCTTTACACAGAGCAATGCTGAAGAAGTTGTCGAGCAAACGGCGCAACAAAAGACGGTCTATTTAGGCGAAGAAAAACAACCGACCAAAGACGCCGAAAAGAAATTGCAGGAGGGCGTTGACCTCTTCAATAAGCAAAAGTTCCGCGAGGCGATTGCGCTCTTCAACGAAGCCGTTCGGCTCAACGGCGGCGGCTATCATCAAGCCTTCACCTATCGCGGTCGCGCCGAACAATCGCTCGGTGCAAAAGAAGACGCGATCAAAAGTTTCACCGAAGCTCTTGCTGTTCGTCCGACCGATTACCAGACCAAAACTCTGTTGGCAGAGGCCAAATTCAACGCCGGGCGCAACACCGAAGAAATCGCCAACGAATTGCGGGCGATCAATAAACGATACCCGCTCTACGATTTCGCTTACGTTGTGCTGGGCGATGTGTTGTTTGCACGTGGCGACAAAATCGGCGCAGAAAAAGCTCTGCGCAAAGCCATCGGCATCAATCCGAAATTTCCTCCGGCACGCATGATCCTCGCGCACGTTTTGATGTCGAAAGACCCAGCGGCGAAGTTCATTGATATGGGCAAAGAAGTGAACGCCATGCCGTTCAAGGAAGCCACCGAACAGGCCGAAGAATCGTTGCGGCTTTTCAATGAAGTGGCGAAGAAAAAAGTTTCGGCGCTCAAAGCCGCCAAATCACTTTCCATCTCGCATCTGATTTTTGGCGGCGGTCGTTATGAAGATAACTCCGCGCTGGCCGAAGCGAATTATATTCTCGGCAAAGCTTACACGCGTTATGCAGGCTGGGAAGAAGGAAATCTGCCCGACGCCGTGCGAATGAGTTACATTGACAAAGGTCGCGTTAATATTCAGGAAGCATTACGTCTGTCGCAAAATTCGCCGGACAAGATGCGCCAGTTTTTATCGCTTTGGATCAGCGCCGACAACGCCTTTTTGAAGGGCGATTCGCCGCGCGCGATCAAGGATGCCGAAGCTGCTCTGAAGTTGGCGGACGCCATGCCGAATGTCGAATTATCGGGCGACCGATTTGAACTGTATACGATCCTCTATCAATCGTTTTACACCTCACAGGAATACACCAAAGCCGCCGAAGCCTTGCGCAAAGGGTTGAACATTTACGGCAATCGTCTGCCCGCTGACGAGCGCCAACGCATTGCCGATATGCTGCGCGAAGTTGAAGAACGGGGCAAAGCAAATCGCAAGAAGAAATAAGCAATTGCCTGAAAATACTGTGTTTTTAGAGCGTGTTTGGAAATTTGATGGTCATAACCCGCGCAGGCGGGTGCTAGCATAAAGCCTGGGGTGCAGGCGCAAGCCGTAACCCCAGGACCACGTGATCATCCGTGCCTAGCCTGTGTAACAGGCGACAGCGCATTGGCTCTCGCCCGTGACACGGGCTGCGACATTCTTGTTCACGTCTACCTGGGGCTACACGCCCCAGGCTTTATGCTGCCGCTTGCTTCGCCAGCTAATTTCCAAACACGCTGTTAGGGAAGTTGGACAGGATGAGCAAGAGGTAGAATAAATCTTTGCTCATCCTGGTTCAGCTTGAAAATCCTGCCTGATCTGCTTTCGCGTGTTCTGCATTCTCAGCGGGCTAATCTTTTCCCTTTCCTGCTCACTCCTGACTTTTCTCCAAGCCATTTCCAGTTTATTCTTTCCCTTCATTTGCACTCACAACTCAACCCCTTTGGAATTACAACAGGAGCGATATGAAGCAGGACAAATTCTCTCGACGTAAATTTGTAGTCGGCACAGGTAGTGCCGCACTGAGCGCGATGATTGTGCCGCGTCACGTGTTGGGCGGCGTGGGTTATCAAGCGCCGAGCAATAAACTCAACTTCGCGGTTGTCGGCTGCGGTGGACAAGGCGCGTCTGATTCGACAGAACTCGTCGCAGCGGGCGAAAACATCGTCGCACTCGCGGACGTGGATTTTGGTTATGTGGACAAAGCCGTCGCCGAAAGCACAAAGAACCGCGATGGCTCGCCGAATCCCGCCCGCATGAAATTGCAGGAAGCGTACGGCAAGGCGAAACGCTATGCGGATTTCCGCGAGATGCTCGACAAACAAAAAGACATTGACGCGGTGTTAGTTGCTACGCCCGATCATATCCACGCCATAGCCGCCAAGGCAGCAATGGACGCTGGCAAGCACGTGTATTGCGAAAAGCCGTTGACGTGGTCGGTGCAGGAAGCACGCGTGCTGCGCGAAACTGCCGCCAAGAATCCTAAGCTTGTTACGCAAATGGGTAATCAAGGGCACTCCAGCCCTGAAGCACGCCTCATCAACGAATGGATTCAAGCCGGGATCATTGGCAAGGTCCGCGAAGTGTACGTCTGGACGAATCGTCCGATCTGGCCGCAAGGCGTGCCGCGTCCAAACGTGCCGCAAGCCATGAACGGCGGCGGCTTTGGCAATGATTGGGGCATGCGCAAAATCAATCGCACACTTGGCAACGCGATGATGTTCAATGTCTCGACCCCCTCGACGTTGAATTGGGACTTGTATCTTGGCCCCGCACCCGAAGTTCCGTTCCATCCGATCTATCACCCGTTTAATTGGCGTGGTTGGGTGGATTGGGGAACCGGTGCGATTGGTGATATGGCCGCGCACCTGGTTGACCATCCGTATTGGGCTTTGGGCTTGCGGTATCCTGACACGATTGAAACAACGTCTTCGCCGTTTGGCACAGACGATAAAGGCCAACCTGCCAGCTATCCGGTCGCGGCGCAAACGGTCTACAACTTCCCGGCGCGCGGTAATCAACCGCCCGTGCGAATGATTTGGGGCGATGGCGGCCTGATGGCTCCACGTCCAGCGGCCTTGCCCGAAAACGTGCCGCTGCAACGCGGTGGTGGCGTGATCTTTGTCGGCGAAAAAGGCATCCTGATGCACGAAACCTACGGCAAGAACCCGCAACTCTATCCGCAATCGCTGATGGAAGACGCGAAGAAGGTCAAGCCAACCTATGAACGCGTCGTCGCCGATGAACAAGGCAACGCGCTGCATCGCGTGAACTGGGCAAATGCGTGCAAAGGCGTTGGCAAATCCAGCACGCCGTTTGAGTACGCGGGCCGTTTGACCGAGACGATGTTGCTTGGAGTCGTAGCTTTGAAAGCAGGGCAGGGCGTACAAATTCGATACGATGGCGAAACGGGCCGCATCACCAACAACGCCGACGCGAATCAATATTTGCACCGCGAATATCGCAAAGGCTGGACGCTGTAAAAGACGACATGGGGAAGGGGCGACGGGGAGACAGGGAGATCTTTTCGCCGTGTCGCCCTATCGCCCCCTCGCCGTATCTTATAAAACAAAACATGACCACAGAACTTCTACGCAATTCCTCTGGCATTCCACTTCGACCGCTTGGCAAAACAGGCGAACACATTACGGCACTTGGGATCGGTGGCTATCATCTCGGCATCATCACAGAAGAAACAGATGCGATTCGTCTCTGCCAACAGGCGATTGACGAAGGCATCGGGTTTATGGACAACGCCTGGGAATACCACGACGGGCGCAGCGAAATCCTGATGGGCAAAGCCATTCACGACCGCCGCGATAAAGTGTTTCTGATGACCAAAGTTTGCACGCACGGACGCGACAAACACGAGGCGATGCGGCAACTCGAAGATTCCCTGCGCCGCCTGCAAACGGATTACCTCGACCTTTGGCAGATTCACGAAGTCGTCTACGAGAACGATCCTGAATGGCATTTCGCGCCTGATGGTGTGATTGAAGCGTTAGAGCTGGCGAAGGAACAAGGCAAAGTGCGCTATGTCGGATTCACCGGCCACAAAAGCCCCGAAATTCATTTGCGAATGTTGTCCTATCAATATCCCTTCGATGCATGCCAATTACCCTTGAATGCACTCGACGGCACGTTCCGCAGTTTTGAGCGAATGGTCTTGCCTGAGTTGCAACGGCAGGGCATTGCGGCTTTGGGAATGAAGACGATGGGCGGCAGCGGGCGCATGATTAAGGAAAATATTCTGTCCGTCGAAGAGGCTTTACGCTACGCCATGAGCCTGCCCGTCGCGACAACCATCAGCGGCATTCTCTCGCCACGCATGCTGCAACATAACGTTAGCATCGCGCGCGAATTTACGCCGATGACGCCGGATGAAATGGAAGCCCTGCGCCAACGTGTCGCTAAAGCGGGCGGCGATGGACGCTACGAAATCTACAAAGTTTCCGCCAAGCATGAAGGCCCAGTGGGGCGATCACAACACGGTTTCCCGCCGTTTGCAGAGATGGCGATGTGACGGAGGCGCTATGGTCACAAATCTAAATCGCAAACAGCATTACTACACGTTGGAAGAATATTTCGCGCTCGAAAAAGTGGGCGATGCGCGCTACGAATATTGGGACGGCGAAATCTTTTGCATGAGCGGCGGCTCGAAAGAGCATTATCGTTTGACGCGCAATATTTATAGGTGGCTTGATCGTGTTGTTCAGGGCGGAAAATGTGAGGCTTTTATGCCTGACACGCCAATCACAACGCCAAAACTTCCGCCCTATCGGTATCCCGATGCGAGCGTCGTGTGTGGCGAAAGCAGATTTGAAAACATTCATGGCATTGATGCATTGGTGAATCCGATACTGATTGTCGAAGTGCTTTCACCCACCACAGAACTAGCGGACAAAGAAGACAAACGAATTGCTTATCAAGCTATAGAAAGCCTGCAAGAATATGTGCTGATTGCGCAGGATAAGGTCGAAGTCACGCACTACACGCGCAAGGGCGATTTGTGGTTCCGCGACGTTGTTTCCGACCTTTCAACCTCCCTTCAATTGACCTCGCTCGCAAGCACGATCACACTGGCAGAACTCTATCGCGGCGTCGTTTCGCAATAGACCTACGGAGCAAATACGCTATGAAACACCGCGCAAAATCCGCCCAACATTTTCTTGTCGTGTTGTTCGTAGCGGCGGCTGTTGCCCTCTTTACCTTCGAGCAATCTTCGCACACGCAGACCAAAATTGATTTCAATCGCGACATTCGCCCGATCCTGTCGGACAAATGTTTTGCCTGCCACGGCCCTGACGCTGCAGCGAAAAAGATCAAATTGCGCCTGGATTCAGAACCCGCTGCTCTGACAGCGATTGCACCTGGTAAGCCGGAAGAATCAAAGCTCATCAAACGCATCACCCACAAAGACGAAACGTTGCGCATGCCGCCTGTGGATTCTGGGCGCACGCTCGCGCCACGCGAAATTGAATTGCTGACGGAATGGATTCGACAGGGCGCAAACTGGCAATCGCATTGGTCATTTATTCCGCCCATTCGCCCGGCCTTGCCTCCAGTCAAAAACACCGCGTGGCCGAAAAATGCCATTGATTATTTCGTCCTGGCACGGCTGGAAAAAGAAGGGGGGCAGCCTTCACCCGAAGCGGATCGCGCGACATTGTTGCGACGCGTATCGCTTGATTTGACGGGCTTGCCGCCGACAGTGCAGGAATTGGATGCCTTTCTCAACGACAAGTCGCCGAACGCGTATGAAAAGGTGGTGGATCGCCTGCTCGCTTCACCTCGCTACGGCGAGCGGATGGCGTTCAAATGGCTCGACGCGGCGCGGTATGCGGACACGAATGGCTACCAGATTGACGGCGAACGTTCGATGTGGCGCTGGCGCGATTGGGTCATTGCGGCGTTCAATGCGAACAAGCCGTTTGATGAATTCACCATCGAACAGCTCGCAGGCGATTTGTTGCCGAACCCCCGCAAAGACCAGATCATTGCCACCGCCTTCAATCGCAACCATCGCACGAATTCGGAAGATGGTCTCATACCCGAAGAATATCGCGTCGAATATGTCGTAGATCGCGTGGACACGACTTCGACGGTGTTTCTGGGCCTGACGATGGGCTGCGCGCGTTGCCACAATCACAAATACGACCCGCTCACACAGAAAGAGTATTACCAGCTTTTCGCGTACTTCAATTCGATTCCCGAAGACGGGCGCGCGAACAATTACGGCAACTCTGCGCCTTGGATTTCGGCTCCGACGGCGGCGCAGGAAGCCGAGATGCAGAAGATTGAGCGCGACATCAACCGCATCAAAACCCGGCTCAGTCAGGAGATCAAACTGCACGCTGCGGACCAAAGCCGCTGGGAAAAATCGTTGCGCGCCGAGTCCCGAACGCAGTGGTTTCCAAAGGATAATTTGCTCTTTCAGCATGCGCTGGATGATGGCGCGCAGCCATTCGTCAGCGAGACGATGATGAAGGTTGCAATGGATAAGCCGGATGAAGAGGTCGTCGAAAGGAAAGACGCCAAAAAGCTCGAACAGAGCTTCAAAAACGGCACGCCGAAATTCGTCGCTGCACCAACCGGGCAGGGCGTCGCATTCGACAAAAACCTTTTGTTTGATGCAGGCAAAATCGCTGATTTCAATTTCCGCGACCGGCTAAAGGATTACAAAGATCAGTTCACCATCTCGGCGTGGTTTTATGCGGAATCGGAACAAAGCGGCGCGCTGGTCACGCATATGCAAGATAGTGCGGGCGAGACGGACAACAACCTGCCGAAAGGACGTGGTTACGGTTTGTTCGTGGCGAACGGCAAACTGCATTTCAATCTCGTCAGCGTGTGGGCAGACGATTCGTTTCGCGTCGAAACCGAAAGCGCGATCCCGCTGAAAGAATGGCAGCACGTGATTGCGACGTTCGATGCGACGGAGCCGTACGAGAGGGTGCAGATTTTCCTGAACGGACAAAAGCAAAAGCTGAAAATCAATTTGCCACGCCTGTTCCGCACGTTCGGTGATGCGAATGCAAATTTGCGCATCGGTGCAGGCGGCGGCCCAGCGTTTCGCTTTGCGGGAATGATTGATGAAGTGCGTGTGTACAAATCGCTGCCGGATGCGAATGACATAGCGATGCTGTCGTGCGCGGATTCGCTCGAAAAGATTGCTGCGACCCCTGTTGCCAAGCGGACGGAAGCGCAACGACTCAAAATCACAAACGCTTGGTTGGACGCCGCTGCGCCTGCGACGGCGGCTGACCTTTTGCAGCAACTGCGCCAACAGAAGCAACGCAAGACCGCGCTCGAAGCCGAATTTTCGACGTTGATGGTGATGCAGGAAATGCCGGAGCCGCGTCCGACCTTTTTGTTACGACGTGGCGCGTACGATTTGCCGACCGAAAAAGTCGCGCGTGCACTGCCTGCTTCTTTGCACGGTACAAGTGTGCAACCAAGCAATCGCCTTGAATTCGCGCGTTGGCTCGTCAGCCCGGAAAATCCATTGACAGCGCGTGTGACGGTGAACCGCTTCTGGCAACAATTCTTTGGCATCGGCTTGGTGAAAACAACGGAAGACTTTGGGGCACAAGGCGAGTTGCCGTCGCATCCTGAGTTGTTGGATTGGCTGGCGGTGGAATTTATGCGACCGAGTTCACAGTTAGCAGTTCACAGTTCACCGGAAAAAGGCCGCGAACTGCGAACCGCGAACTGGGATGTCAAAGCCTTGCTCAAAACTATTGTGACGAGTGCGACGTACCGGCAAGCCAGTAAAATTACTCCGACCACCGACCACCGACCACCGACCACCGATGATTCCGACAACCGCCTGCTCGCCCGTGGCCCGCGCTATCGCCTCTCTGCCGAAATGATCCGTGACCAGGCGTTGTTTGTCTCCGGCTTGCTGGTTGAAAAGCTCGGCGGCCCTTCGGTCAAACCGTATCAGCCGGAAGGGCTGTGGAAGGATATGACCTTCTCGAACATGACCAATTACGGTCAAGCGAAAGGCGAAGGGTTGTGGCGGCGCAGTCTGTACACGTTCTGGAAACGGACGGTGCTGAATCCGAGCATGTTGGTCTTCGATGCGACGGCGCGCGAATTCTGCAACGTGCGCGAAACCCGCACCAATTCGCCGTTGCAGGCATTGAACCTGATGAACGACGTCACCTACGTCGAAGCCGCTCGCTTCATTGCTGAGCGCATGTTGCAGGGAAACGGCTCCGCTGAACAGCGCCTGACGTGGGCTTTTCGCGCTTTGACATCGCGCCTGCCCGATGCGCAAGAGTTGCAAGTGCTGCGCGACAATTTGAACGCGCAATTAGATTACTTTCGCGCGCATCCAGACGACGCTGCGAAGTTGTTGGCGATGGGAGAGAAGCGCAATGATGCAGCATTAAAACCCACGGAACTTGCCGCCTACACGACTGTTGCCAGCTTGCTGCTGAATCTGGATGAAGTGATTACCAAACAGTAAACGTGGTGTCACATCAGCCGCAGTTCTTGACACCCACTTTGCTCTTAGGCACACTCAGGCCCGATGGCAACGCCATCACTTTACGCAATCAAATCCACGCAAGAAATTCAATACTTTCGCAGGTCAAATACCTGTGTCACATATTTACGGAGGGAATTCATGGCAGTCGCAAATTTCAAACCAAAATTTATGAAAGTGGGCGTGCTTACTGCTGCTTTGCAGGAGCTGACACCACGCAAAAAACGGGACAAAGACCCCGATCTGGCTATCGAAGAGTGGGTCGCATTCGCGCAGGAATTAGGCGTCAATTACATTCAGCTTTCGGCTGCGGTTCATCCCGATCAAGCCGACATTCCACCCGAAGCGATGCTTGATCCGGTGGCAAACACGCTCGACCTGCGCCAACCCTTCACGAAAGATCGTGCCAAGCGCGTGAAGGCTTGTTTGAAGGCGGCAAAGGTGGGGATTTCAGACATCGGCTATTTCGACAACATGCTGCATCACGATCCTGCGATTCGGAAATCCAAACACGACTTTATGATTCGTGCCATGGATGCTGCGGTTGCGCTGGGAGCCGAAGCCGTATGCGGGTTCGTCGGTCGCAATCAGCAACTGAACATGGATGCAAACCTGATTGATTTTGAAGAGAATTTCATCCCTCTGCTGAAAGCGTGCAAAGATCGCGGCCTGCAATATCGCAATGAACAATGCCCGATGCCGGGTTGGGTTCCCGGCGACAATTGGCACAACAACATTGCGTATACGCCGGGCACTTGGATCGCGCTGCATCGCATTTGTGAAAAGCACGGCGTCGGTGATCAATTCCGCATTCACTACGATCCGTCGCACGCAATTTTGATGGGGCAGGACACGCGCTCGATTTTCCAATACCTGAAAGATGAAGGCTACAACTTCCTGATCGGAGGCTTCCATGTCAAAGGTCAGGTGACAGATGTCAAAGGTGTCTCGGCGTGGGGCTATGGCGGACAGACCGTCGAGCGTGGAGATATGGTCAACGGCAAGCCATCGGAGAATCCGGCAGACTTGTTGAATGCATGGAAAAAACAGGTGATTCTGTGCGAACACGAATTGCCCGGCACAGCGAAACATGATCCGCTTGCGTATTTGCAAAACCGCACGGTGGATTGGCTGGATCATCAATTGGCGGCGCGCGAATTATTACAACTCGATGTCGCCAACACGTTCCTGATCGTCGAGCACGAATACCCGAAAGCGCGCATTCAGGATAAGAAGGCGTTGAAGCCCATCCTGCAAGGCTCGATTGCCTTCACACGCAAGATTGATGAGGCGGCGGCGTGTATGTACGCGCTGCAAAATGAAGTGCTGGCGGCGCAAGGTATTCCGGTGCAGGGCGTTGGACGGCAGGCATATCGGTCGTAGTAGAATGTGGTGCAGTCAACGAGATTGCACCACATTTTTCATGGAGGTAGTTATGGACGCAGCATTGCGTTGGACATCGGCGGATTTAGAGGTAATGCCGGACAATGGCAAACGCTACGAAATCATTGACGGAGAACTCTACGTGTCACGCTCACCAACTTATCATCATCAATTTGCATGCGGTCGCATCTATCGTTATTTGGATCAATGGAGTGAAGAAACAGGCTCAGGGGAAGCGAACTTTGGTACTGGTGTGATCTTTGCCGACGACGATGATGTGATTCCTGATGTAGCCTGGATCAGCCGGGATCGCTTGCGACAAATCATTGGCAAAGACGGGCATTTTCATGCCGCACCAGATTTAGTTGTTGAGGTGCTTTCGCCCGGCAGTGCAAATGAACGACGTGATCGTGAAACGAAACTCAAACTGTATTCGCGTCGCGGCGTGCTGGAGTATTGGATCGTAAATTGGATTATGCGTGACATCACCGTGTTCCGCCGCAAGGGAAAAAAGCTCAAACAAGTCGAAACGTTCAGATCGGCGGATGAATTGACCTCGCCATTGTTGCCAGGGTTCAAAATGTCTGTGAAGAGTGTTTTCAATACCTATGCCGAATATTCCAACGGTTCTTCTGAAAATGGCCGAAGCGATTTGTAATTTAAGGTTGGAAGGAAATTATGCCTAAAAGAGAATTCTCTATCTTGAAACTAATCACCGTTCCACTTATCACATTTGTTTGTTTGATCGGGATCGTCGGTTGGATCGTCGCCCCTCATTGTGCTTGTTCAGATGCTGATGTTGTTGCTGCTGATGTTGCTGATGAAGCTGTGACTCCAACTCCGATAAATGTTACCGACGCGGCTCCTGCCCGGAACATCCGCATCACCTACGTCACCGAATCCAAAGGCTTCAAGCACGGTGTCTTACCCGAATCCGAAAAGATTATGCAGAGCCTCGGCGCGCAAAATAACTTTGACGTGACGATCTCGCAGGAATCCGCGAAAGTTATTACAGCGGAAAACCTGAAGAACGTGGACGTGCTCATTTTTTACACGACGGGCGAATTGCCGTGGAGCGATGAACAGAAAAAACTGTTCCTCGACTTCGTGCGCAACGGCAAAGGCTTCATCGGCATTCACAGTGCAACCGACACGTTTTACAAATGGCCTGAATATGGCGAGTTGATTGGTGGCTATTTTGACGGGCATCCGTGGGGATCGAATGACAAAGTTGTGGTGCAAAAAGTGGACAAGAAATTCTCCGTCACGAAACATTGGGACGATCTGTTTACCTGGGTCGAAGAAACCTATCAGTACAAGAATTTCAACTTCAAAGAAAACAAAGTGCTAATGAGCCTGGACGCGCAGCCGACGAAAATGGACATGACCAAAAAAGGGATCAAAGGCATCCACGCAGTTGAAGGCAATCCCAATATCAAGCCTGATTCGTTCCCGCTCGTGTGGTATCGCACTTACGGCAAAGGCCGCATCTTTTATTCCGAGCCGGGGCACAATTCTTCGGTATGGAATAACCCGAAATATCAGACGATGTTAGTGAACGCGATCAAATGGACAGCGAAGAAGATGAAGTAACAGCGGCAGCATTAGATGAGCCAATCCACTGAACAACAAGGGTGGGGTTGGACATTCATACGCTTTGTGATTTCTCTTTCCTGAAATCCGGCAAAAAATCAAACGGGCGAGATCATTGCTGACCTCGCCCGTTTGGTTTTCCGGCTGAAGACGTGGATTGAATTAATTGCCTTTGACCAGCGGAATGATCGCTAATTGCGGGCGACTGAGTTCAAAGTTCGGATCTTTGATAAGTGCGCGATACACCGGGACGGCTCGTCCGTCAATCATCTGATACCCGATGGCTTCGCTTTCCGGCACGACTTCCAATGATTGCGTCGCATTCGGTTTGGCCGAGTTGCCGAAGCGTTGCAGGGCTGTCTGACGCACTTGCTCAAGCGAAGTTTCCATTTCGCTCTCAACTGTTTCGACCGGGCCGCGAAGGCGACGAAGTGAGCTGCGAACGCGGGTGGCCTGACCATTGCGAGCATCGAAGGTGACTTCGAGATGACCGGCATCGGGATCAATGAACGCCACACCATCAATGGTTTGGTCAATGATGATCGTCTTTTCGATGGTGCGCGCTGCTTCGGCGAATCCTTCAAACCCGCCACTTTCTTTGGTGTCACGGATCATGCCGATGCGATATTGCTGACCGCGCAGAACGCTGAGTTGGGCGGCGATGTCGGTGGCACGGCTCATCAATTCCTGATCGGAGACTTCGCTGTCGCGGGCGGCAACGTCATCGGACGGATCAATCAGCATTTCAAAGTTGCCATTCTTTTCGACGATCAAGGTTGCGTTGTTGGTTTTCACTGCACGTAACCCCATCGGACGTTCCTGAATCAGATTGGTGTCTTCCACATTGATGCCGAGCGAATGGCTCAACTCAACGACTTCTTCGGTGGAATTGCTTTGGGCTTCGACTTGTTGCAAGCGAGCCTGACGCGGAATCGTTAGTGTTTGTCGTTGCCCTACCTGACGACCGAAGCGTGAGCCTTGATCTGCCTCAGCGGTCGCTTCAGTGGTGATGGCGGAAAAGCTTGCTGCACTGCGGGCGATGTACCAGCGCCATTGCCCCCAGTTGTTCGCGGCTGCGCCCGCATATAGATAGCGTTCATTGTACAAGCGGTCGGTCGCTTCGGTCTGATTCGCACCAAAGGCCACAACAGCGGGGCTTTGACGCGTGTTGATGCGCCAACTGGCATCAAGAAACGCGGTGGACAAGCTCTTGCCTTTGTTCCATTCTTCCCAGAAATATTTGCCGTAATTCGGACTGTCAATCGAAACCGTTTCATAGCCAAACACCATACGGATGCCTTTGGAACGCACGCCCCACGTTGAATAGGGGTTGTTGCCGCCGCTGACCATCACGCTGTTGCAGGTGTCCCAGAATAAATAGCGCAGCCGTTCATCGCCATAACCGTAGTAGTTTCCGCCGAGCGCCATATTGGATGAGCGGGCGTTCCAGCCGTTGTTTGACCAATTGGCTCCCATTGGTACAAAGAAATTGTTGGGTGAGGACATGCCACCGTGACCGGAGTGAAACATCACGCGCACACCATCTACGCCATAGTCCGTGCCGCCGGAGTTCCACAGGTCATAGTTGTAGCTGCCGGAATCGTGAAATTGCCAGACTGAAACCGCACTGTCACGACGCGCGAAATTCGGCGTGTACCAGGTGTTGAAGTAATTGCGGAAGCCATCGGCGGATTCGTGTGTGTGCGATAAGTTTGATTGCATTCCCTGAAAGTTTTCGACGCTGGTGGTGCCGACCATATCGGACACACCGCTGGTGGATTCGACGCGCGAGAAATTGTCGCGGCGATCCGAAACGATGATGTCGCTGGATTGTCTGTGATCGCTGGTGGGATTGGCCTGATACGCTTCGGGCAAGGATTTGGGCGTTAACGCTTCGGCCTTGATTCCCAAACGCGCGGCAACCTTGGCGCGCGTTTGTTCGATGTCTTGCGCGGAGGTTGGCGTGCTGGGAGCGGCGGAAAAAATTGCTGCTAACAACAACGGAGCGACGACCGTTTGGCGCAGGGAAAAACGGGATTGATGGGTTGAATGAGCTTGCGGATTTTTGGGTGTGATGCTGGTCATAGTGTCTCCTTACTCTGCTTGATGATTGATCGTTAATCTTTGCGATTGGTTCGTTCCAAATCGCTTTCAATCAGGTAAGCGAGAAACACAGAAAACATTTCACCCGGTCAGCAAAATATTTTAGAAAAATTTTGCGAAGCGAATTTTGCCCGCCTCATAAGCCGCCTTTACTGACAGGTTGGTGCCGAAATCGGAACCGTCAAACTGACGGCTCCTGCCAGCGCGCCGTGCTGCAAATTGTATCCACCGACAAACGCATTCGGGGTGCGGAGGTTCGCGGGCAAATTCATCACTGATCCAATAATTCCCCAGCTTGAATCCGTCCACGCTTTCATCCATCCGGTTTGTCCGGCAGGGATGAACGTGTCAAAGCGTGTCGTCAGGCGAGGGAACGTGTTGGAAAGACTGCTGACGAATTGTGGTGCGGAACTGCTGAACGAAAAATCCTGAGCCGTGCGGTTGCCATTGTAAATCTTGCCCGAAATCGCCCCCAACCCGCCTGCCGTTCCGACCAGGCTGCCGCCCACCCGTGTCAGAATCAGCCGCGTGTTATTGCCGTCCTTGAGGCTCGGCAAATTATCCACCACGACCAATCGGGGCAATCGTCCATAACTGGTCCCATCAAAATTCAAGGTTGTCGAAGTGTTGCCCGTCGCGCACGTGGTTGGGTTGGTTGCCAAGGCTGCCACTGCCACTGCGCCCAAATTCGTGATATGCCCCGATGCCAGTTTGACAGACGCGCTGCCAGCCAGATGGTTGAAATTGACTGGGCAACCCGTGGTTTTGTCCACTGCCACCGCGATGACGTATCCCGTAATATTGGGGTCAGTTTCCGACATCAGAAGGCTAATGGTTTGATTGGCCGGGAGACAGTAAAACAAGCTAAAAACAGACGCTGTCTGCCCATCCACAAAATACAGCCGCACCGTGGTGTCCTGTGTGTCGTGGGTGTTGGTCAGACGAATCTGGGTATTTTCTGCGGCTCGATTGCCCAGGTTCGAGGTGTAATAGCTGTAGAGCAAAACCGAGCCAGCGCGTTGATCGCTGCCGGAGGTGTCAGCAATTTGCAAAAAGCAGCTTGTGTTGGCAGCTACATTCACCGTGAGGTTCGCCTGCGCCGTTGCTCCTTGTGCGTCGGTGACTTTTAGCGCAATGGTATTGGCTCCCACGGTGGCGGAGCAGTCGGCGGTAATGATGGCGGAGATCGTCCCATTCGTATTGGTGATCCCGGCGACGCTGAGGCCCGTTGGAACAGAGGTGGTCGTGACGACCAGATTGGTGGCTGCGGTTTCGGTGTCACTGATGGTCGCAATCGTCACGGCATTGGCGGTTGCGCCTTGTTGCCGCGTAAGTGCGGCGGCGGGCGTGATTGTCGGAGCCGCATTCGCCGCTTGATTGATGGTGAACGTGCGTCCGCCAACGAAGATGGTTCCGCTGCGAGCGGCCCCGGCATTGGCGGCAACGGCGTAATTGACCGATCCATTCCCGCTCCCGTTGCCTTGCGTAAATGTAATCCACCCATCGCTGGTTGAAGCGTTCCAGGTGCAACCCGTTTGCGTCGTGATGGTGAAACTCCCTGTGCCGCCAGTGGCCGCAACACTTTGGCTGGTTGCGCCGAGCGCATAGGTGCAGGATGAAGCGGGCGACAATGTTCTTGACCCGCTCACGCTGAAGCTCACGCCATCAAACGAAACAGAACCCATGAACGTCTTGTTGCCCGTTTCTCCGCTTGGAGGCGTGATGACATAGGTCAAACTACGCGCCGCATTGTCGAAGTATGGTCCCCATTTGACCTTGCGATTGGTGTTATCAAATGCGCCACCATTGTTGATGCTGGTGACAGTCCAACCCGGTGGCACTGTCTCCTCGATAGCATAGACCTGTGTGCTGGCATCCGGGGTGACATTGATAGTGACAGTAATCCCGACTCCTGGCGTGTAGCTGGCGGCACTGAAACTCGCCGCTGCGGTGCCGCCTGCGAACGCGGTAGAGCTTGCCTCCATCATCGCATCAATCGCCGCGACCATGCCAAATCCAAGGCCTGGCGCGTATCCCATTGCGCGGAGCATTTTCAGGGCCTGCTCTTCGGTTGCGAACGACGCGATCTTTTCCGTTGAAGTTGGAAGATCGGATTGTCGCAAGCTGATACTGGCCCCCGCCGCAAATGGCGGTGATTTGGAACCATCGTAGTGATAAATCTCGCCGAGCTTCCAAATCAGCCCGGCATTGGTCAGGTAATTGATGTCAATCGGAGCCGTACCCGCTTTCCAGGCAGCCCCGTAGGCTGTTAACTCATTGATCTCAATTCTGAGATTGGTGTTCAGATCTGCCGGATGAAAGAGGTTCGCCGCTTCAATGGTGGTATTCCCGCAAATCGTGTTGCTCGTACCGTTGAGAGAGGCTGTTCCGCCGAATGTTCTTTGTCCCGTCGTTCCCACTGGGGGTGTTACTGAGTACAAAAATGTCCGCGCCGTCGCATCGAAAAATGGTCCCCATTTGACTTTGCCGTTGACGGAATCAAATTGACCGTTGTTATCAATCGCAGAGACGGTCCAGCCGGTCGGAGGCGTTTCTTCAACGGCGTAGGATTGAGTGCTGGCCGACGGTGTAACCTGGACCGAAACTTGAAACGCTACACCCGGAGTATATTGCGTGGGCAAGGTGCGCTGAGCGATACAGGTGCTTTGAGTCGCGTCCTGTGTCACGGTGAAAGTGATTCCGGCAATCGTCAGCGTTCCCGTGCGTGCCGCGCCTGTATTGGCTGCGACTGCAAAATTGACTACGCCACTGCCATTGCCACTGCCACTGCCCGCATTGATCGTGATCCAGGTATCATTGCTGATTGAGGTCCAGGCACAGCCAGTTGCCGTCGTGACATTCACGCTGCTGCCGCTGCCTGTCGCCGCGAAGCTTTGTGCCGTGGGCGAAATCGAAAAGCTGCACGTAGATGTGGTGGTGAAGGTGGACGCATTGGACGTTCCGCCGCCGGGTGTCGGATTGAAAACCGTCACATTGGCATTGCCTGCCGCTGCCACATCAGCCGCTGTAATGCTGGCAGTGAGTTGTGTGCTGCTGCCGAAGGTCGTAGTGCGATCCGTACCATTCCACCGCACGATAGAATTTGACAGGAACCCGGTTCCATTGACTATCAAAGAGAAAGCGTTGCCGCCTGCCCCGGTTGTGTTGGGGGCGAGGCTGGTAATCGCTGGCGTTGGGTTATTGATCGTGAAGGTAGCGGCACTGGACGTTCCGCCGCCGGGGGTTGGATTGAATACGGTCACGCTGGCGGTCCCAGCGTTCGCCAAATCTGTGGCCGGGATCGTCGCTGTTAGTTGCGATGCGTTGACTACGGTTGTTGTGCGATTCGCTCCATTCCATCGAACGATAGACGAGCTGATGAAATTCGAGCCGTTGACGGTCAGGATCAAATCGCTGCTGCCTCGTGTGGCTGACGTCTGACCCAGACTGGTCAGCGTTGGAGCCGGGTTGTTGATGGTGAGCGTTCTGGTTTCAGAGGTTCCTCCGCCCGGCGCTGGCGTTACGACGGCGATACTGAGTGTTCCCGCATTTGCAATGTCTGCGGCGGTCATAGCAATCGTGAGTTGCGTGCTACTCACTACGGTGGTTGTCCGGCTGATTCCATTGACCTGTGCCGCAGAGGTCGCCACGAAGCCTGTTCCATTGAGCGTGAGGCTGAAGGCGGCGCTGCCCGCAGTGACCGTTGCTGGTTCGATACTGGCGAGAGTTGGGGCGGGATTGTTGCTGGCTTGCGTGATGGTCACTGTTTGCCCGGCAATGGTCAGCGTGCCAATCCGCGTGCCTCCCGTGTTGGCGGCGACAGTGAAATTCACGGTACCGTTGCCTGAACCGCTGGCGCTGCCAGCATTGATCGTGATCCAGGCGTCATTACTGGTGGCTGTCCAGGTACAGCCCGTTCCAACAGTAATATCTATGCTGCTGACCCCGCCACTGTTAGAGATACTTTGACTGGTGGTTGAAAGTACATACTGACAGTTAATGGTTTTGGTGAGACCCAATTTAGTAGGTATCGCCGTATCCCAGTTGCCGATGAATGCCCACCAGTTGGTTAGCTCCTCGGAGTCGAAACGCTTGATGGCGTTATTGAGTCCGGGAATGGATTGCATCCAGTAAATATACCACTGGCATTCTACCGGGTTACTGGGAGGCGTTGGCCAGGAATAAGAGCGCGATCCCCACGTATCACCGTTCACGAATGCGATTACTCCGGTTCCATCCGGTGTCCAATCGGCAATGTCGCTTTCAAAGAGGCTGGGGTCATTGAATTCAAAAGCCATCGTCGTATTTGGCGGCTGGTTTGTCTTTCCACAACGGCCTTGTAAGAATGAGCCATCTGTATTGCGCCCGATAAATGCTTCCTGAAATAACAAGTCATCACGATCCTGCCGGATATTGGCGTAGGTCAACACGGCTTCAATATGGTGTCCGTGATTGCGGGCCGCCAGATTTTCGGATCGTGTAAAGTCAATTCCAAAGACAGTATACGACTTGGGGTAGACAGGCAAATCATCGTTGGTTTGCGCACTGCTGGAAATATCTCCTGAAAAGGGACTGGCCATATTGGATTCATTCAGCGCAATATTTGAGTTGACATATTGTTCCAGCCAAACTTCTTTCACCCCATCTGTGTTGACCATGCTTTCAACATTGAAGCGTGCGAAAATTTGTTTGTAGTCCGGGTAATACTGTTCTGGTGTGCCAGTGGGCAATCCAGGGGGAACCTCTTCATAAACGTTGATGATTTTGACAACCCGATAGCCGAGAGAGGGAACTACTGCCCCATTTCTATAGGCACGGAATCGGCTGCCTTCTTCCAGCATGAATTTAAGATTGGTTTCCAAAATTCTCTGTTTATTTTGTAGGGCAGATAGTGAGGAAGCAAAACCAGACAGACTTTCATCAACATCCACATCATCTTTGGCAGGTAAATAACGAATGATCGCTACCGGGATGCTATAAACCGCATTGTTGATTGGCGTGCTGAGGGCAGCATCAATAAATTCTTCTGTCTGTGGTTCTTTTTTAGGCGTCAACACCTCGACACCAATGTCAAATGAAAGGCCGTTCAGCGTCGCTCTGACCGTTGTCGTTCCCGGTGCGATGGCTTTAATCCGCCCTGTCGTGGAATCCGTTTCAGCAATTCCTGAAGGTGTACTGGAAATGGCAGCGGCCAGAAAAGGCAGAGAAATATCCCCTGCATTTGATGTCACTGCTGAGAATCGTAAATCTTTCCAATACGACCAGCCCGGATATAGTCTTACGCTGGGGGAAGGTGGCGGCAGCGTGACAGATGTGATCGCCAGATTTTGTATCATGCGCGCTGCAATTTCCTGCGAAGTGCGTGGGCCACTACTGATGACTACTTCATCAATGGTGGCAAGGAGAGGTGTTCGGATTCCGTCCCCTCCAATTTGCAGCGTTGAGTTGGTGATGTTGTCAATGGTGGGCAGCGTGGTGGTGGTGGCCAGAGAGCGTTCGGACATGAGCGTGCCATCCACATACAACCGCAAAAATTTTTCCGAGTTGCTCCACGAAGCAGCGACGTGATGCCATTGCCCTTGCGTCCAATCCTGGATACTGGTGAGAACGTCGAGTTCCAGAGAGCCATCATCACTGGAACGATTGAAGGACAAGCGCAGATTATTTCCTTCCTTGCCCAGCAACATGCCTCCATTATTTCCATATTTCAAGATGGTTCGACTCTGACCATCATTACCATTCCAACTTGGTTTGAGCCAGATTTCGATGGTCCCGGCGGTCGCGTCAATATTTCCATTACTGGTGTAAGTCAGGCGACTGTTGCGATCTACGACGACTCCTTGTCCGCTAATTCCGGGCTGAAACAGAACCGAAGAGGATTGTGTGGGCGTCTCACTCTGTTCGCCCGTGAGGTTCCCTTCAAGATGCAACACGAGTAAGGATTGGACCGCTTGTACGGCAGCAACTTTAGGGGCTGCCAGGAGAGCGCGTGGTGAGAGCATCGTTCCGTTGGGCGGCGCTTGCAACGCGGATTGCGCCCCGGAATAGGCGCTTTTAGCAACCGTACCTATCAACAGAAACAGGGCAATGAGCAAACCAAGAAAGAAGACTTTCCGGGTGGAAAGAACAGGTGAGGGCAACAGCATATTCAACTCCAATACCATCTGATTGTGTCAGGTACGGGCCATGACAGCTAGACTGAGCGTTAAGAGCAGCACCTGACACGCTCAACAAAAGAATGAGATACAAGCGAAGCGCCACAAGCTTCTGAGGTTGCCGGGCATCGGAAGGATAGACGACTTCATGAGGAATGCGGCGGGATTGGGACCGCAATTTAATAGCTTAACTGAATGTATGATAACCCCCAAAAATTAAGCTGAATATGAATTCTTGTCAAGGCGCTCAGCTCTTTGCCCGGAATTGCCTGTGGCTGATCCGACGCAGTGAAAAGCCGAGAACGACGAGCTCCTAAGGTCACCTTTTGGCGAACCCTGCATTGACTGCTTCACATTCAGAGCTGAAAAACACGCGATAGGGAAGGGGAACCATTGTGTATTGCGTGGGCTTGTCATACAGCCAGTGATGAATGGTTCGTTCAGTTTATCCTCGTTATGATTTCAGCTTGGTTTGTAGCTCAAACAGTTTGGTTAAGGCTTCAACTGGACTCATTGAATTGAGATCAAGAGTTTGAATCGCTTCTCGCAGCCAGTCTAATGGTTTCGTTTGCTGGGCGGTGATTGGTGTCGTGCGATGCCCGTTAGCTTCGTGTTCGTGTAGCAAGGCGCGAGCGCGCCGAATCACTGGCTTGGGCAAACCTGCAATTTCGGCGACGTGAATGCCAAACGATTTCTCGGCGCGTCCCGGCGCTACGCGATGTAAATATTCAACGCGGCTTCCAATTTCTTTGACCGCCAGATGAAAATTCTGCACGCGCGGCAAATACGCGGCGCAATCCGTTAATTCGTGATAGTGCGTAGCGAACATCGTTTTCGCTGCAACTTTGGGATGATTGTGCAGGTATTCGACAATCGAACGCGCGATGGACAAACCGTCCACTGTTGCTGTACCGCGCCCAACTTCGTCCAATAAAATCAGGCTCTTGGGCGTCGCGTTGTGCAAAATCGCAGCGGCTTCAATCATCTCCACCATAAAACTTGAATGGCCTTGCAAGGTGAAATCCGTCAGGCCGACGCGCGTGAAAATGCGATCAATAATCCCAATAGTTGCAGCTTCGGCAGGCACGAACGAACCAATTTGCGCGAGCATCACGATCAATGCGACTTGTCGCAGATAGACAGATTTGCCCGCCATATTCGGTGCAGTCAACAGCATGATTTGCGTCTCGTGATGGTCAAGGTGTGTATCGTTCGCTACGAACGGGCGGCCTTCCAACCGTTGTTCGATCATTGGGTGACGGCCTTGCTGAATATTCAACTCATCGCTTTCGGTTAAGATCGGGCGCACGTAATTGAAACGCGTTGCGCCTTCGGCCAAGGCTGTAAAGACATCAAGCTGCGCGATGCCTGCGGCGACCTTGCTGATGCGGTCATAATGGCGGCTGAGTTCGTCACAGACCTGCCGATACAAATTCACTTCGAGTTCTAAAATGCGTTCCTTCGCATTCGCAATCAACGCTTCGTGTTCTTTTAACTCAATGGTGAAATAGCGTTCGGCGTTGACAAGCGTTTGTTTGCGGATGAAGTCTTTCGGCACCAGATGAAGGTTGGCTTTCGTCACTTCGATGTAATAGCCAAAGACTTTGTTATAACTAACCTTGAGCGATTTGATGCCTGTGCGGCTGCGTTGGCGCGCTTCAAATTTGGAGAGAAAGTCGCGCCCACCATTCAGCACATCGCGCAATTCATCCAACTCGTTGGCAAAGCCTGGGCGAATAATATTCCCGCGCTCAAAGTCGGATGGCGGGCGCTCCGTGATCGCGCGGCCTACGTATTCAACGAGGTCGGCGCATTGTTCCAGCGGCGCGATGAAGTGCGTGGGCGCTTTGGCTTTTTCGAGCGTCGCGCGTATGTCGGGCAGGGCGCGCAGGCTTTGTGCCAGCGTTACGACTTCCGCCGGAACTGCGATCTTGCGACGAATGCGACCGAGCAACCGTTCCAGGTCAAGCACGCTCGTCAAAGCCTCGCGCAGCTTCTCCTTCGGGGCAGGCTTTTTCACGAACCACTCAACCGCATCTTGCCGCGCGCGGATTTCTGTTACGTCCAGCAACGGATAGCGCAGCCATTTGCGCAACAACCGCCCGCCCATTGGTGTCAGCGTCAAATCAATCGTGTTGATGAGCGAACCCGTCGGCGCGCCGCCCGTGAAATCCCAGCTCTGAAACACTTCCAGATTGCGCAGCGCATT
>JAEUQN010000130.1 GCA_016789725.1 Blastocatellia bacterium
CTGATGGTTCGGCGCTCGAACCGTCCACCCCCGGCAGCCAAGGCGGCGCAGGCAGTGCCGGACCCGGCACGGATGGTGGCGGCGTGGTCCGTCTGATCGTGGGCGGCACGCTGACGGTGACAGCGCAACCATTGACCGTGACGGCGCAGGACAAGAGCCGCGTTTATGGAGCGGCGAATCCAGTGTTGACCGTGCAATATGCAGGCTTCGTCAATGGCGATATGGAAAGCGTGCTGACAGGTGCGCCCGAAATCACGACCACGGCGGCGATTGACAGCCAGGTTGGGGCTTACCCGATTACCGTGCGGCAGGGAACTTTGAGCGCGGGAAATTACGTGCTGACTTTAGTGAATGGAACGCTGACGATTGGCAAAGCCGCGTTAACTGTGATCGCAAACGACACGACGCGCAGCTATGGTGCAGCGAATCCGACACTGATGGGAACGCTGACCGGCGTGCAAAACAACGACCGTATCAGTGCTTCGTATTCGACGACGGCCACCACCAATAGCCCTGTGAATACCTATCCCATTACGCCTTCATTAAATGACCCTGATCACAAATTGGGCAATTATGAAGTGACTCAAACCAACGGCACCTTCACCATCACGCCCGTCGTTTTGACCATTACAGCGGAAAATAAATCGCGTATTTACGGGGCCTCGAATCCCGCTTTGACGGTGAACATCGTCGGATTCGTTAATAGCGAAACTGAAACCGCACTGAGTGGCACGTTGCAACTTAGCACGACCGCAACGGCGAATAGTTCTGTTGGGGAATATCCGATTACAGTCAGTGGCTACACGTCCAATAATTATGCGATCAATTATGTGAGCGGCACGCTGACGATTGGCAAAGCGACGTTGACCGTGAGTGCCGAAAACAAAACCAAAACTTATGGGGCGGCCAACCCAGAATTGACGGCGACGATCACCGGTTTTGCAAACAATGAAACCGCCAGCGTGGTGTCTGGTGCAGCAGCCTTGACGACGACGGCGACGACCAGCAGTGCGGCGGGCAACTACCCGATCACGGCAACAGTGGGAAGCCTAAGTGCGACGAACTATGAATTCACCTTGGTGAACGGCACACTGACGGTGGGGAAAGCCCTGTTGACAGTGAGGGCCGAAGATAAGGTGAAAACGTATGGGGCGGCGAATCCAGAGTTGACGGCCACGATGACGGGCTTCGTGAACAATGAAACATCCAGTGTCGTGGTTGGTGCGGCGGAGTTGACGACCACTGCCATGCCATCCAGTGCGGCGGGCAATTATCCCATCACTGCCGCGTTGGGGACGCTGATGACAGCGAACTATGACTTCAGCTTTGTGAGCGGCACGTTGACGATTGGCAAAGCGACGTTGACGGTGAGCGCCGAAAACAAAACTAAAACCTACGGGGCGGCCAACCCTGAATTGACGGTGACGATCACTGGTTTTGCAAACAACGAGACGGTCAGTGTGGTATCGGGAGCGGCGGAGTTGACGACCACCGCGAGTACCAGTAGTGGAGTGGGCGAATTTCCGATTAGCGTGGGGCGAGGCACGTTGACGGCGGTGAACTATGACTTCGCCTTTGTGAGCGGAAAGTTGACGATAGGCAAAGCGAGGTTGAGCGTCACGGCAGACAACAAGTCGCGTTCATATGGAGCGGCGAATCCCGAACTGACGGCCACCATCACGGGTTTTGTAAATGGTGAAAGCATCGCTCTTGTTTCTGGTACAGCTTTGCTCACAACGACGGCGACGCAAACCAGTGGAGCGGGCAGCTATCCAATCACGGCAGCGGTGGGTACGTTGACAGCGACGAACTATGAGTTCGGCTTTGTCTCAGGTACGTTGACGATTGGCAAAGCCGCATTGACAGTGGCCGCAGCCAATAAAACCAAGGTCTTCGGCGCATCCGTACCCGAATTGACTTATGAGGTTGCTGGTTTTCTAAACGGCGATAGCGTGAGTGTGGTCAGCGGCGCGGCGCAGTTAACGACTACCGCAACAGCAACCAGCAACGTCGGCAAATATCCGATCACGCTCAGCCCTGGCACCTTGTCGGCGGAAAGCTATGAGTTCAATTTGGTCAACGCCGAGTTGACGATTTCGCAGGCAGCAACCACGGTGATCGTTGTCTCGAATCAGCCCTCCAGCCTCTTTGGAGAAGCGGTAACTTTGACTGCCAACGTTGCGGCAGTGGCTCCCGGCGCAGGCACTCCGACCGGCACGATCACCTTTAAAGACGGGGCGAAAGTGATTGGCACCGGAACGCTGACCAATGGGCAAGCGGCAATGACGACGAGCACGTTGGAAACCGGAGTGCATAGCATTACTGCGGAATACGGCGGATCGGAAAATTTCAGCGGGGCGGTTGCGCCAGCCGTCTCACAAACCGTCGCTAAATCCTCTGCGACCGTCGCTCTGGCTTCTTCATTTGAAGCGGTTCGTTATGGGCAACCGGTAACGCTGAATGTCACCGTCACCGGCAGTGGAGAAACTCCCACGGGCAATGTACGGTTCCTGAATGGCAACACTACTTTGGGAACGACAGCCTTAGTTAATGGGGCAGCGAGCTTGACGATCAACACCTTGCCAGTTGCATCGCATGCAATCACAGCCGCTTATGATGGCGATGCAAAAAATGATGGAGGTACCTCGCGCAGTCTCATCCTGACAGTGAACAAAGCGTTGCAGCCCTTGAATCTTGGTTCTTCGGCTAATCCTGTTGCCTGGAAACAATTTGTGAACCTCTCTGTCAATGTGAACAGCGTCGGGAATGGACTTGCCGCGCCGACTGGAACGATTGTTTTCAAGGAAGGCGCGACGGTCTTGGGAACCAGCGTGCTCAGCCGTGTGGCGCGCGCGAGCATTTCAACGAACGCGTTGTCGCCGGGCGCACATTCGATCATCGCGGAATTCAGCGGTGATAGTAATTACGAAGCCAACACTGCTACGGCGATTTCACAAACCATCAGCAAAGGCGCATCGGCGATTCGCCTGACTTCTTCAACCAAGACAACAACCTTAGCTCACCCCGTCGTGTTTTCTGCACAGATTCACAGCAATGCTGGCATTCCAACAGGCGTGGTCGAGCTTTACGATGGCACACAGTTGATCGGGACTGAGTCCCTCAATAACGGTTGGGTATCGTGGACGATTAGTTCGCTCGGTGATGGCGACCACTCGCTGACCGCCGTGTATAAAGGGGACGAGCAATTCGCTCCCACCACGTCAGCGGCGCTACCCCATACCGTCAGCACGCTTTGCACCTGGACACTCGAAACCAGTAATGCGGCCTTCGATCTCAGCGGTGGGACCGGCTTTATTCGAGTGGATGGACGAAATGATTGTTATTGGCAAGCCTTGACCAATGATCATTGGATTACGATTTTGGATTACGGCCCAGAGGTCGGCTCGGTGAGTTTTAGCGTTGCGCCGTTGACGACCGGAACTGCCCGTAAAGGAATCATCAATGTGGCGGGACAACGGCTGACCGTTCTGCAAGCGAAGTCCGTCGTAACGGTTTCAGGTGCGAGTTACACCCGCGAGAACCTCGCGCCCGATGCCATTGCGAGCGTCTTTGGCGAAGCGATGGCGAGTGCTACTGAATTGGCGCAATCATTGCCGCTGCCCACCACATTGGGCGGAACACAAGTGAAGATTACAGATAGCAAGGGGGTCGAACACCTTGCTCAGTTGTTCTATGTTTCACCGCTCCAAATTAATTATCTGATTCCCACTGACGTTGCTTTTGGCCCAGCCTTGATTACGATTCAAACGCCAGCAGGCGAGATTAGCGGTGGCGGAATGATTGAAGTTGCACCAGTCACACCCGGATTGTTTACTGCGAACTCCAATGGAAGCGGAGTGGCCGCAGCGGATGTGCAACGTGTACTCGTGGATAATTCGCAACGCTACGAACCCGTTTATCGCTTTGATCCGGCCCAAAATAAAGTGGTCTCGGCTCCGATTGATTTTGGGGAAGAGGGCGAAGAGGTTTATCTGGTGCTTTTCGGAACTGGGCTGCGCAGTCGCCTGGCTTTGGAAGTGGTGCGGGCCACGATAGACAATCAGGACATCGAAATCCTGTATGCCGGGCCGCAAGGTGCTTACGTTGGATTGGATCAAATCAACCTGAAATTACCGCGTACTTTGGCTGGCAAAGGCGAAGTGGATTTGAAGTTGTTTGTCGAAGGGAAACTCGCCAACACTGTGCGCATCAATCTCAAATAACGATTGACTCAAATAACGATTGAGCGCGACTAGGTTTCGGCGCCGCTTTGCAGGCAGGTGGAGGGCATCCTTCATCGTCTGCAAAGCTGCGCCTTTTGGTTGTCAATGCTCTCAGCATCCAGCGGGGACAATGACCGGCATTCGCAATTTAGTGACGGGGGCTATCGTCAAGCGATGAAGATTGTGGCCTTGATTGAATTTGTTTCCATTGACAATCGGGATAAATGGCCCGGAGTTACTGTAATTAATCATGGCTCCTAAAATCGCGCGTGGGTCCGTTGCACTACCTTGAGGCGTATTATCAACCGTATCAACTGTGAAGAACCTGAGCCAGCCAGTTGCTCCGGTCGGAATGACTTTTGAGAGTGGCGGTGAGGTGCGTGGAAATCCATCACTCAGCGTTTGCACCAACTGACAAGTATCAGCACGCAGAACAAAGCTGAATCCTCTTTCGGCCTGGTTATAGAGCAAGCCATTGAGGGTGCCAATCTTGCTGACCTGTTCTCCCAGATCGCCGCCAATTCGATTAACGATGACCATCGTGTCGTTCTGATCTACCGGACTGGGAAAGTTATTCAGTGCCAGGCCCGACGGCAATCTGCCATAACCAGTGTCATTAAAAATAAGGTCCACCTGTGAGCCGCCAGACCCTGCGACCACTTGATAGCCGTTCGTGACATCGAATAATTCGATAGGCTCAGCTCCTAAATTGGCTTCATGTCCGCTGCGGAACTTGACGTATTCGCTACCAATTAAAAAATCAAAATCGCGTGGCAAACCATTCGCGTCCACTGCAACTGCGACGACGTAACCTGTTACGCCGGGATCATAATCGGAGGCAAAAAAGCTGAAAGTTTGCCGCCCCGTCAAACAGGTAAACGTGTCTGCGATTTGGCAGGATTTATTGTCAATGAAAAACCAATGCACGATGACGGATTCCGTATGCGTGTTCGTTAAGTTAATGCGCGTATTTTGTTGGTCCACAAATCCCACGTCAGATGTGTAGACGTTGTAAAACAAGAGCGACCCAGGCTTCTGTGAGGAAGGTGCGGGCGCTTGTGCGACGGTTCCAGCAGCAAGAAACAGGAATAGCGCCGATGCAGCCAGAATATTTTGAGTCATCATCAATCGTTTCATAAATTCCTCCGTAAGAGGTTACTCTTCATTGCAGGTCGCTCCGTGTGTGTGGTGAATTCTGCGGCCCGAATACTTCTTGGAAAGTGAAGAGAACCTGACATCTCAGCCAATCGAAAGGCTGTGATTTAAACGGCATCGCCAGATCGGATTCAGGCTCTGCCGGAACAAATAAAAATGGGCTGTTACGGGCTGTGAGATTTGGAGTAGTCTTGAGGCAAGAGACCAGTACTGAGGACGCCGGAACGTCATCATAAAACGAAATGTGGAGTGAAAGAGATTGTCCTGAAGGGTAATATGTGTCGCCGTACAGCGGGCAACTTCAGACAACGTTCGCCATAAGGCCAGCGAGATTGTGAATGGCGCTGGGAGGAATGAGTTTGAGAGTGTCAGAAGCGAGAATCTCTCAATGTTCCTGCGGGAAGTGAACTCAGCAAAAAACACCAGCAGAATCGTCAAGCGACGAATTACCACCTCGCGGTTCTTCATAAATAGCCTCGGCTTACGTGGGGGCGTAGTTGGAGGTTGAACTTATTTGGGAAGCCACCCAAACAATGTGCATACCAAAACACTGTATACAGGCTTTCTGAACAAGAAGCACTTGCACAATAGGTTCTACAAAACGGTGCGGAATACCCTTTTGTTATTGGTGATCGTCAATCTTTCAGCGAGGGATTTAGAGGAACTTTGCCGGTTGTAAAAACCTCACTGCTCACTGACGAGATAAATTATCAGTGTTTGGCGGAGGGGATAATAATCAAATGGCAAACAAAATTCAACATTGTTAATCGAAATACTTTCGGAGTGTTTTTATCTTTGAGAAGCACGCCACGTTTTCGCTTAGCTAAGATGTTGTGCCAGCAACGTCAGAAAGGTTCCCACATCGGTGACGACTCCAACGGTTTGTGCTGATCCGCGATCTGATAATTTCGTCACGACGGCAGGGTTAATATCAACGCAAACCATTCGCACCCAGGATGGAGTCATATTGCCGACGCCAATTGAATGAAGCATAGAAGAAAGGCAAATCACCATCTTCGCGCCGACCAACTGCTCAGCATATTTCTCTTGTGCCTTGATTAAATCCATTTCTGTATCAGGCAACGGGCCATCATCTCGAATAGACCCCGCCAGCACGAAAGGCACATCGCGCTGGACGCATTCATACATCACGCCGAATTTCAGCAGCCCGGATTCCACCGCCCCTTTGATCGAGCCGTGGCGATTGATGGCATTGATTGCGCGCATGTGGTTTTTATGGCCTTCTTCCATCGGGACACCGTGTTCCAAGTCAACACCAAGTGAGGTTCCATAAAGAACGTGTTCGATGTCATGCACGGCGAGGGCATTGCCCGCAAGCAAGGCGTCAACGTAACCTTTGCGAATGATGTCACAGAAAGGGCGAGTGCCGCCGGTATGCACGACGACGGGGCCCGCAACAAACACGATTTTGCCATTTTCGGTTTTTACCTGGCGCATTAGTTCCGCAATTTTGCGGACGGCGGTTTCGCTGCGGCGTTCTGACGAAATGTCGTTCGACATAAAGGCAAAACCCAAGCGGTCGCGTTCTTTGAACTCCGGCTGAATGCGAACGCCATGAGCACCACAGACGATTTGATCGCCTTGTCGCACATCGCGTAACTTACGGCATTCGGCTCGCACGGTTTCGCCTTCATTGGAAATCACAATCACCGCATCCATTCGTTGCTTGGCGACTTCGAGCCATTGACCTTGATGACGGGCAAAGGTGCGATGATTGGTCGTTGAGTAAAAATCATCCGGGACCACGCGATCTGCTTCGGCGGGTCGTGTGGTGACGCTGGCAATCTCCGTCTCATAGCAACCCAACTCGACCAACTCTTCAAGGGTCTTTTCCAGGCTTTCCTGCGACGGGGCATTGACGCGCATCTTAAGCCGCGAAATTTCATCATTGGTGCGACCCAGATGGAAATCCAGAATTTCATACGCCGCGCCACATTCGATCACGCGATCCATGATTTTCGAGAGGATTTGAGAATCTACCAGGTGACCTTCAGCTTCAACAATTTCAGTAAACATAGCTGCTCGACTTTAAGAGAAATGTGGTTTGCAAAACGAGCCAGGATTGTAGCCAATCAAATAAAAAAGTGAACAGCAAAATCGGTGTTTTGCTGTTCACCTTTGATAGTTTCGATGCGATGCGTTTGCTTACCAGCGGTTGCCTCGATCTTCACGATCACGACCGCCACCACGACCACCGCCGAAGCCGCCACGATCACGCCCGCCGCCGCCACCGCGACCACCACCACCACCGCGCCCGCCGCCGCCGCCGCCAAAGCCACCACGACCGCCGCCGCCACCAAAGCCTCCTCCTCCGCCGCGTGATTCTTTCGGACGCGCTTCATTGACCACCAAAGAGCGACCACTCAGGTCATATCCGTTAAATTGGCCGATAGCTGCGTCGGCTGCTTCGCGTGATCCCATTTCGACAAAGCCGAAACCCCGCGAACGTCCCGTTTCACGGTCGGTCACAATTTGCGCCGATTCTACCGGACCGCTTTGCGCAAATAGATCACTTAAATCTCCCTCAGAAATCGAGAAAGGCAAATTGCCAACATAGAGTTTGATTGACATGTAGAAACTTCCTTTGCAGGGTACGAAGCGAGATAGTGTAGGCGGGAACGGTCCCCAACTAACGCAATCGGCATTCAGAAAACAAGCGAACTGAAAGGCTCCGGGTGACAATTAACGAACCTGCTCTCAAGAAACCGACTGCGCAAGTCCAAACCGAACAAACACGCATCACCGTTGATGCTGGAGAGTAGGCGGCGCAAGAAAAAACGCCTCTGAAAGAGCGAACGTTCCGCATAGTACAAGCGAGTTCTTGAAACGTCAACCGCTGAGTTGTAAGATCATCGTCACCTTTCAAGGAGCACAAATGCCAATCCGATCAAGACTTTTCTGCTATTTATTTCTCGTGTTTGTGGGGCTGCAATCTCAACTGAATGCACAGTCAAATGATGATGTTCTCAAAATTGATACGGCGCTCGTCACCTTTTCAGTCATTGTCAGCGATACGAACGATGTGTATTTTCCCGATTTGAAAAGAGACGAATTTCAGATTTATGAGGATGGCAAATTGCAGGAGCTGGCCTTTTTTGCTGCTGTCAAGGAACCGTTTCATGTCGTCCTGATGCTTGATACCAGTGGCAGCACGCAGGAAAAGCTCAGCCAAATTCAACAGGCTGCGGCGGTGTTTGTTGACCAGTTGCAACCAGCGGATCGCATTAAGCTGATTTCCTTTGACGATGAAGTCCGTGAGTGGGGCAATTTCACGAACAGTCGCGCCGAACTCAAAGCTTCTATCGCGGACCTGCAACCGGGCAAAGGCACGAAGCTCTACGATGCGATGCGTTTGGCGTTGAATACTCTTTCGCGTGTCAAAGGGCGCAAGGCCATTGTGTTGTTCAGCGATGGCGTAGATTACAAAAGCTTCGATACGCGTTTTGATGACAACCTTCGCATGCTGGAAGAAGCGGGCGTGATCGTTTATCCGATCCGCTACGACACCCGTTGGGAAACGGAGGAATTGGTTCGGCAGCAACAGGCACAAGGTGGCTCGGTCGTGCTCTCTGACATCATCAAGACGCCGCCGAGTGGGACCACGCCAACCACCGTGCCGGGAGAGACCCGCATTCCGTCGCCGGGTTCGACAAGTAATGGCGGTATTTTGGATCGCATCCGTACCAATCCGCCCATCATGACGGGGCGGAATCGTTATCCCGATGATCGTTATCCCGACAACCGTTACCCAGACAATCGTTATCCCGACAACCGCTATCCTGACTCTTCCGGTCGAATCCCTGATAATCGCTTTCCCGATGCGCGTTACCCCGACAGCGGCTCATCCAATCGGCGCAGCCGTAATGACGGTATTGGTGCGATGCTCGATAATTTATACAAAACTGCTGATGACTATTTGAATCAATTGGCGCTGAAGTCCGGCGGTAAATTGCATCGCGCCGACACGCTCGGTTCCTTGCCGGAGGCCTTCGCCAACATCGCCAACGAGTTGCGCAATCAGTACTCAATAGGGTATTACCCCACGAATCAAATGCGCGCGGGCAAGTACCGCAAGATTCAAGTGAAAGTCGCTCGCAAAGGCGCGGTGGTGCGAACCCGACCGGGCTATCGGGAGCCGAGAAGTTAATGGAACAGGAACTCATTCTTGACGAAGCAAATCTAAAAACATGCCGGTGTGGCTATCATAAGCATCACCATCGTATTATCCCCCGCTGTCGTTACACTTGGTTTGGAATGCTGCGCATGCTGATGGGCGTCACGGCCTACCCCGAAGAAGTTTATTACCAATGTGAACGATGTGACGAAATTATTGACCGCACCACTGACATTGAAGTCCGCAGGTTACACGTCTAATGAAAAGTGATATTGATTACGGAAAAAGCATCGGAGCTATCGTAGGTGGTTTTTTTGTGAGAACGGGGCTGGGCGCGATTGGCACCGTAATCGCGGCAAAATTGCTCATTCCCTCATCTCCGGCGGACCAAATGCCCACCATTACAACGTCATATTTATCCCTGATGTTGATCATCAATATTGGCACGTCAATCATCGGTGGGTATGTGACAGCCGCGATTGCCGGAGTGTATCGCTTGCATCACGCCATCGTGTTTGCGGCGATTATCTTCGCCCTCAGCGTTTTGTTTCTGATGCTTCCGGCGGGGGCTTTTCCGGGAAGTGAACTCTTTCCCTCCTGGTATCCACTCACCTCCGGGGTGATCTCGCCAATCTGCATTGTTATTGGTGGATGGTTGCGCCATCGCAAGGCCGCATAAAACTTCTATGGTCATACTCAAAACCATTCTGAAGTATTTGCTCTGTGCCTTTTTTGTTGGCGCAGGTGTGATGCACTTCGTCAAGCCTGAGTTTTTTCTGAAGATTATGCCGCCCTATTTGCCGTGGCATTTGGGCCTGGTTTATGTGAGCGGTATCTTTGAAATCGTGTTGGGAATTTTAGTCATTATCCCCAAGTATACGCGGCTTGCGGCCTGGGGATTGATCGCGCTGTTGATTGCGGTGTTCCCCGCGAATATCTATTTGGCAATGAATCCACAGATCATGCCGGACGCCAGCCCCACCGTGCATTTGATTCGATTGCCGTTTCAACTGGTCTTTATTGCGTGGGCTTGGTGGTTCACGCGCCCAGACGCAAAGACCAACTAAATCTATTGGGAGATTTTATCAATGCAATTGCGCAGATTCGGAAAAACCAATTGGCAAGTCAGCGAAATAGGCTATGGGATGTGGGGGATGGCTGGATGGAAAGATTCGAGCGATGATGAATCGCGGGCTTCGTTGCAGCGTTCAGTCGAACTCGGCTGCAACTTTTTTGATACCGCGTGGGGCTACGGCGCAGGCCATAGCGAAAGCCTACTCGGCGAACTGATCCGCAACAACCCCGACAAAAAGCTCTACACCGCGACCAAAATGCCGCCGAAGAATTTCACCTGGCCGAGCCGTCGCGGCTTCACGCTGGATGAATGTTTTCCGCCCGATCACATCGAAGAGTATGTGCAGTCGAGCCTGAAAAATGCGGGACTGCACGGCTTCGACTTGATGCAGTTTCACGTTTGGGAAGACGATTGGATGAATGATGATCGCTGGGTTCAGAAAATGACTGATCTGAAAGCACAAGGCTTATTTCACGCCATCGGCATCAGCATCAATCGCTGGGAACCCTGGAATGGCGTGCGCGCCGTCAAAAGCGGCGTGATTGATGCGGTGCAGGTGATTTACAACATCTTCGATCAAAATCCCGAAGACGAATTATTCCCCGCCTGTGCCGAACACGATGTCGCCGTCATCGCCCGCGTGCCGTTCGATGAAGGAACGTTGTCCGGTGCCGTTACGCGCGACAGCCAATGGCCCGAAGGCGATTGGCGCAATACTTATTTTGTGCCGGAAAATTTGAATGCTTGCGTGACACGCGCTGAGGCCGTGTTTCCGCTTATTCCTGAAGGGATGAGCAAAGCCGAATTCGCGCTGCGCTTCATCCTGCATAACAAAGATGTCAGCACGATCATTCCCGGAATGCGCAAACTCCAGCACGTCGAAGCGAATTGTGCCGCCAGCGATGGCGTGATGCTGTCCGATGAATTGCTGACGGCCTTGAAGCCACATCGTTGGGATCGAACGCCGACGGAGTGGTCACAATAAACATACGATTTAGAAGCTGAAACCACAGAGATCACAGAGGACACTGAGTTTTTTGAGATGGTGTTTACGGGGGGGGGGGCAGAACTGACAAGGTGGTTCTGGCAAACGAGGTGAAAATTCCTGTCCGTCTTGCCTTGCTTTTCTCTGTGCTGTGTTCTCAGTGGTTTTTCTAAGATGTCATCGAAAGGGAAGTGATGAAGATTGAACCAGGAGTTTGCGTGATCGTGAATTTAGGCGAGCCGCGCGAAAAGTTTTGGGGTGTTTTGGATGAGATCAATGCGGCGGGCGTGAGCCTGCGCGGCATTGATCTCAATAGTTACGATGAGCTGATGCGCATGCTGGCAAAAGGCGAAACCGGAATTTTCCCCGCCACCGTGTTCTATCCACTGCGCCGCGTCGAACGCATTTTGCTGGATGAAGATAGCGGCTATTTGCCCGCGCTGCATACGCAATTTGCACAACGAACGGGAATCGAGTACGCGGAATGGTTGCGAAGTGGTTCAGCGTAAAGATTGCCGATCCATTCACTCGGAAAACCTTATCAACGGGCTTGACAAAAAATAATGCGTCCTTATACCTTCTTGTTCGTCATTTACTCAGAAGATGACCTTGCAATGGACTCAGGACTCTGCCCCTGAATCCGAAAAAAAGCGTCACAAGTTCTCTTGCAATCGCGTTTGCTATACCAGCCTGACAGGGCGTTGTCCTGAAGGTGGAGGAGTTTTATTCATGCGCAATTTCCCCCTCCCGCAAATATCATGCCGTAGTTATTAATCTGTTGAGCTTCGTCCTTGCCATTTCTCCTTGCCTGGCTTTGCCGATTTCAGCACAAGCGCAATCCACCGACCCGGACCCCAACGCGAATAAACTTCAGACCAGTTCCGATGCCGCCTCTTACGACTCAATGGGACGATTATCCCAAGGGTCGAACCCGACGGAGATCAACGCTTATTGGATTCCTTCTGGCGATGATACAGCGGGCTATGTGTGGTCGCAGCAAACCTACGATTGGAAAGGTCGTCCGAAAGTCACAACCAATCCCGATAACTCGACGAAGAGTTATGATTACGGTGGCTGCGGCTGCACGATTTTGGACTGTACGATGATTTGCTGGAAGTCTGCGCTGGTCTCTGGAACTTCCAGCTATCTCATTGATTCTGAACGTCGCAACAACTCTATTAGTGCAAGTAAGGCTTTTGATGACGTGTTACAAGCGCATTGTAAGCCGCCTCAACTACCATAGGTGAATACAATGAAAGCTTTGACTATACTTACAATGTTATTGGCATTGAGCGGTGCAATATCGCAACCTCGACAAAAAGGTTGGCGTGGGTTGATCCCCTTACACTCTACTCAAAAGGATGTAGAGCGGCTTTTAGGATCCTCAGATAAAAAAGGATACGGCTCATACATAATGGAAGATATGTCCGTAACTATTATTTATGGAAGCGGAATTTGTAAAGAGGGATGGGAAGTGACTAAAGGAACCGTTCTACGCATAACAGTGTTCCTCAAAAAAAGGCTTACACTTTCAGAGCTATCACTAGACTTGAGCCTATACTCAAAGGAAAGAGATGGTCATCTGCCCGATATTTCCCTATATGTTAACAATCGTGAGGGTATTACTTACAAAGTTATGGGGGATGAAGTTACACAAATAAACTATGTGCCCTCAGAGCAAGACAAAAATCTAAAATGTAGAGCTAGGAGTACCCGGAAACATAGAAAGCAATAGCTATTTCCCTTGGCGCGTTTGGACTCTTTACTCTTTCATCAGCGACGCGCGAACGGCAATAGCACGATGCGCGATTGAGATGCTTCCCAAGCTTCTCAAAACAGAGGCACAACCAACGTGGCATTGCTTGTCCGTGTATAAGTCAGATTACGAATGCCCGGCCAACCGGAACTATTGTTCGGTGTGATCAATACGCCGACTCCACCGTGCGTATTGAATTTCAGCGTGCCGGCTGATCCGGGTGGAATCAATCCGCTCAAGCGCGCAGTCCCAAACCAGATGATCCTCGGTGTTGTGTCGTTGAGATACCCGATGCCCTTGGCGTAAGACGAGTTACAATCTCGCAAAAAACAGCCGCGATTGAGGGAATCACACCAGGAATAGGTCGCGCGGGTTATTGTGACAGGATCGCTTCAATCAGGCCAATCGCTCCATAATCAAAGCGTAAATGATCGCCCGGCGCAATTGGCAACGGCGTGATACAAGTGCCTGTCGTGACAAACTCGCCTGCCCGCAATCCATCGGCATACGCGCTCAGTTCATTGGCAATCCAGGTCAATGCCACGCGCGGATCGCCCAACACATTTGCGCCACTGCCTGTCGCTGCCAGTGCGTCATTTTTGTAGGCGTTCACTGTATGCGTGACAAGGTTCATCTCGCGCCAATTCGCAGTGGTTGGCTCGCCCAATAAAAACCAACTCGCGCAGGCATCATCCGCGATCATTTGCAACCCGCCAGCGCGCACATAATCGTGAAAACGCGAGTCTGGAATTTCAATGCCAGGATGTAATGATTCCACCGCCGCGAGGACTTCGGCCACCTCGTACGGCTGAGCGCGTGGCGGCAAATCCTGACGAAAGCGAAACACGAATTCGGCTTCTGCCACGCGCATCAAATTATGTTCCAGCGAAACGGTTGCGCCGCCTGTCATTACGCGGTGTGAAAGCAATCGCCCTGCCAATGGACCATCCACGCCGATGTGTTTTTGTCCGGCGATGCTGGTCGCGGCAATTTTCCATCCCACCACTTTCTGCTCGGACAAGCGCGCGAGTTCTGCCTGAATGGCATAGGCTTCGGCGCGATTATTTGGACGGCTTGATTCGGGCAATTGATCAATGCGCGTTTGTTGCTGCCAATTTTGCCACAGCACAGAAGCTGCGATTTGAATATCTTCCTGTTTCATTTTTTTCGACTCTTGAGTAATTGATCTGCCAACACACCCAGCAAAATCACTGCGCCCATTACCGCGAAGTTCAGCGAACTCGGAATGCCAAGCAGGTTGACTAAATTCTGTAACACTTGCAACAGCGCCGTGCCGAGCAGAATGCCAATGACGGAGCCTTCGCCGCCGCGCAAACTGCAACCGCCCAGTACCGCCGCTGCGATGCCGTACAATTCAAAGAAATTGCCGTGTGATGAGGGCGAAACTGAGTTCGTATAAAACGCAAAGATCACCGCCGCCAAACCCGTGAGCGCGCCGCACACGACATACGCGCTGGCAATGATCCACCGCGCATTGATGCCCGAATAGCGCGCGGCATCTTCATTGTTACCGACCGCGAACAAATAGCGCCCGTACACGGACCGATGAATCAACACCCACATCACGAAGCTCGCAATCAGAAGCAGCACGAACGGTGTTGGAATGCCGAAAAGATTGCCGATGGCGAGGTTTTGTAATGACTCCAACCCCGCCGCATTGCCAAACCCTTTGGTTTCATCGCTCGCCACAAAACGCGCTGCGCCGCGATAAAACAGCAGCCCGCACAACGTCACGATGAACGGTTGAATCCGCACTTTGGAAACCAAAAAACCGTGCAATGAGCCGAGCGCCATGCCGCCTACAATAATCAACAGCACCGCGACGACGCCTGGAACGTGCCATTGCGTAATCGCCATCGAAAGCAGCACACCGAGCAGGGCCATGACCGAGCCAACCGATAAATCAATGCCGCTTGTGATAATCACGACGCCCAGACCCAGGCTCAGAATGCCAAACGCGCCAATCAAGCGTGCTGTGTTCTGTAAATTGACCGGCGTCAAAAAGCGCGGATTCAGTATCGCTGTGATTGCGCACAGCACAAGGAGGAGAATGAAAATACCGAGTTCTTTTTTCATAGGTTGTGTAGAGTAGGCCGTAGACGGTAGACGGTAGACGGTAGACGGTAGACGGTAGACGGTAGAAAACTGAAAGATGCTGTCTACGGTCTACGGTCTACTGTCTACTCGCTGCCTACGGCAAGCCGCATAATCGCTTCTTCGCTGCATTCCGCGCGGGGCAGAATGCCGGTTAATTTGCCTTCGTGCATCACGGCGACGCGGTCGCTGATGCGCAGGATTTCTTCAAGGTCGCTGCTGATGACGATGACCGCTGTGCCTTCCGCCGCGAGTTGATTGATGAGGTCATAAATTTCGCTTTTCGCGCCGATGTCAATGCCGCGCGTCGGTTCGTCAAAGATAATGACCTTGAGTTTTTGCAACAACCATTTCGCCAGCACGACTTTTTGCTGATTGCCGCCGCTGAGCTGCGAAACTTTGGCTGCGACGGATGGTGCTTTGACGCGAAGTTTCTGCGACATTTCAACCGCAACTTTGTTTTCGGCTGCGAAATCAATCAGCCCCGCTTTCGCATAGTTCGTCAGCGTCGCCAGCGTCGTGTTGTCCTGAATCGTCCAATCCATCACCAAACCGAGATGCCGCCGATCTTCGGGAATCAAACAGATGCCGTGCTTGATGGCGTCTTGCGACGATTTGATGAGCAGTTCATTTCCGTCCAATAAAATCCGGCCTCCGAGCGCAGGTTCGACGCCAAAGAGGGCTTGCGCCACTTCGCTGCGGCCCGCGCCAATCAAACCGGACACGCCCAACACTTCGCCCCTGCCGACACCGAATGACACGGCGTTGTCGGCATAACGTTTAGTGCGCAAGTTTTCGACGATAAAGTAGTTCGGATATAAACTCGTTTCTTTCGGTTCATGAACGTGTTGCAATGCGCGCCCAACCATCAGCGTAACCATCCGGTCATGTGTGATCTCGTCGCGTTGCAACGTGCCTGCGTTCGCGCCATCGCGCAGCACCACCACGCGATCCGCGATTTCCGTGACTTCGCCGAGACGATGCGAAATGTAGATGACGCTGACGCCTTGCGCGCGGAGGTCTTTCACCACCTGCAAAAGCCGTGTCGTTTCCGACAACGTCAAACTCGAAGTCGGCTCGTCCATAATCAACAGCCGCGTGTTGAGCGAAAGCGCCTTGGCGATTTCGACCATTTGCTGTTGTGCGATGGAAAGCTCGCTGAGTTGTGTGCGGGGCGAAACATCTACGCCAAGTCGTTCAAGCAAGGTCGCCGTTGCGGCTTCCAGCTTCGCGCGATCAATCAACCGCAGAAAGCCGCCATTCACCGGCTCGCGCCCCAGAAACACATTCGCCGCGACATCCAGATTCGGAAACACATTCAATTCCTGATGAATGAAGCCAATGCCGAGTCGCATCGAATCGTTGACATTGCTGATCGTCACCGTTTCACCATTGATCTGAATCGTGCCTTCGTCCGGCTGATGAATGCCACCGAGCGTTTTCATCAACGTAGATTTGCCCGCGCCGTTTTCACCGACTAGGGCCACAATCTCGCCCGGAAACACTTCAAGCGAAACGTTGTTGAGAGCAATAACGCCGGGAAAGCGTTTGCTGATGCCTTGCATTGCAAGAAGAGGAGTTGTCATGAAATTTACATCCCTCCAATGGCTACACACACGCCTCCGCGTGCCGACTTGCCTCTTGGGTACGCACGCGCCCCCGCGTGCAATCTTGACTACGGGCGAGCTACTCGCTGAGAGTTGCACGTGGGGGCGCGTGCGTACCCAGCTTGGCGCTGCTCCATAGCCAGTCTTCCGGCTTTATACACAAGCGGGCCTTCACCGGATTATTTTCGATGTAAACCAGCGCATTGTGATAATGCCGCTCGTTTCTGATGTAACGGTCAAAAAACTCTTTGTGCCAGAAGCGCCCTGAACAGTCCAGCAATTTGCTGCACCGATGAGCGGTGACGCTTTTCCAGTCCCCAACAATGCGGCTCATCACATAGCCGGGATTCGGTGTGAACAAGGCATGCACATGATTTGGCATCACGCACCAGGCGTGCATCCTGTATTGCGCGGCATCGAAATGCAACAGTGCACTTTGCACAATCTCGGCCAGCCGATTATCCCGCAACCAGCAATTTCCGTGACCCGCATCCAGATAGTTCTGAATGCGAGTGCGGAACTCCTGATCCGCGTTATTTTTTTCCAAATGTTTCAACTCTTCGCGCCAAAGGTTGAGCACCGTTTGCGGCATGGAATCTGCTAGATGAAAACTGACGTGTTGCGTCACGCTTTCGCCGTCGAAGTGCGGGAAATACCCACGCGAATGCCATCCATCTATGGCTTCGGCTTTGGGAACGACCAATCGGTTTTTGAAGACTTTGGCCATATTTTCCGGGTACGCAGCGCCCCCGCGTGCAGATTTGATTCTTGGGTACGCACGCGCCCTCGCGTGCAGATTTGGCGAATCATTCCCTCCAAACAAAATCGCTCCCCGCCGAGACTGGCACGCGAGGGCGCGGGCGTACCCAAGTTCACTTCTTCATCTCCACCATCCAATTCAGCACGACTGTGAACGGCGGCAGGCTGGCGTCATCTGCGCTCGTCACAAACAGAAACCGCTGCCCGTCGCGTGTCATCGCGTAGCCACTGCTGGCGTTTCCCCGCAAACCGCTGGGCGCGAAGAGTTCTTTGGGCGCTCCGACTTTCAATTCCGTCCCCGGCGTAATTTCCACGGCCATCATCTTCCCATCCTCAGAGGTGTAATAGATTTCCCGGCCATCATTGCGCCAGCGCGCATTGCCGCCGCCATTGGTCGAAAGTTGCCGTTTGCCGCCCGAGGCTGGAACGCCAGGGACAAAGGCTTGCAGGTAAATTTCGGCGCGCCCGGATTCTCTCGACTGATAGGCAATCCATTTTCCATCCGGGGAAAACCTACCGGTTAGTTCCTGCGCAGGCGTTCTCAGCCAAACCCAGGGTTTGCGCTCGCCTTCCATTGGCAAAACCCAAATGTCATAGGCAGTCTGTGGATTATCCTCGTGGTAAAGAATGAAGCGTCCATCCGATGACCAGTCAATGACAAATTTCTGAAAAGGTGTGGCTACTAACAATTCCTCTTGTCCCACGCCATTCGTGGCTTTTTGGTAGAGACTTGTCACGCCATTGCGTAAGGAACTCCAAGCGATGCGACTGCCATCCGGCGACCAGGCTGTGGTTCGATCCGAGTGCGGATCGAACGTGAACGGTGTTACAGCACCACTGGCCAGTTCAAAGAGATAAAGGTCTTCCGCGCGTGCTGGCGGTTTCATGGTGACGACAAGTCGCTGATTATCAGGAGAAAGTTTGGGAAAAAGATATTGTCCGCGCGGGCCGATTGTCCCCAGCTTTTTGCCAGTCCGATCAAACCACGTAAGCTGCTCCAGCGCCTCTTGTTCCCGCAGGATCAGCGTTCCATTCAGCGCCACAGAATAGCTTCGACCGCTATCTGCCAAGTGTTCCGCGATCCGCACTGGATTGCCAATCAGTTGGTTGCGGCTGAAATCGTAGGGCTGCGCAAACAACTCGCCTTGCCGTAAAAAAGTCAGGTAGCCATCGCTCTGATCGGCTGGATTGAGCGCCACACTGACATTCTGGGCATCGGAGGACAGAAGCTGTCTGTTTTGACCTCCCGCCAGTGAAGTTAGGTAAATCCCGCCTTTCGTCGGATCAGGATTTCTGATGCTGTAAAGGAAATGGTGGCCATCGGGCAAAAAAACAGGCCTGTTGTGACCGATGTCTCCACTCGCAGTGTCAACCCTCGTGACATCGGTCACAGCCCCTCCATTAGCGGCTACGCGCTTGATGCCGGTGGCTCCACTGCCAAACAAAATAACCCCTTCACGATTCCACGCACCACTGCCGCTACCACCAATCGGCGCGTCGCACAAAACTTCGGGTGCGCCCCCGGTCAACGCAATCTTTTTCAGTTTCGTGCGGTCCCGATAGGCAAGAAACTGACTGTCCGGCGACCAGAACGGGATTTCCAGGGTCGTTCGTATTTCGACCAGGGGGCGGGCGGTCATCGAATTGAGCGGACGCACCCAGAGGTGCATTTTGCCGTCCACTTCAGCAATGAAGGCCAGCGTGCGGCCATCCGGCGAAATTACCGGTACCTCGAAGAGCGTCGCTTTCTCCGGCGGATTGATGGACAGCCGCATCGGTTCTGCTTCCAGCGCCGGACGCCGCACATAGGCCACGCCGAGCACAATCGCAACTAACATCATCATCCCCGCCACAATCCAGCCGAAGCGAGCGCGCCAGCCTGGGTACGCCCGCGCCCCCGCGTGCTGGCCTGACGAACTGTCCGTTGGCGTCGCAGCGTCACCTGGCCCGGAATTGCCCGCGAGGGCGCGGGCGTACCCAGCTTCACCCGCGAGGGCGCGGACGTACCCCGTGGATGTCATCGCTTCCAATGCAAAACTCAAATCGCTCGTGGATTGAAAGCGCCGCTCAGGCTTCTTCTCCAAACAGCGCCGCACGATCTTGTCCAACTGTGGTGGAATCTTCGCGTTCGATTCGCTCAACTCCGGCGGATCATT